>DATFIM010000085.1 GCA_035270125.1 Halanaerobiales bacterium
CTGTCCATAACTATTTAAATAAAATTCACGCATAAAATCTATATCATCCTGACTTAGTTCAACTACTCCTCCAACTGATTGAGCTGCTATTGTAATTTTGGCTGTTTTTTCTATCACCTGACATACTTTAAGAGCATCAGGGAGGTTATCACTAACTCCCACAACTCCATGATTGGCAAGTAATACACCATCTTTATCAGCCAGAGCCTCTACTGCATTTTGGGCAACATCTTCACTACCTGGTAAATCATATTCTGCTACATCTACTGAACCTCCTACAATTTGCACAAGGTCCTCCATTGCTCCAGGTATAGGTTTACGAGCAGCAGCCATTGCTGAAGCATAAATACTGTGAGTATGAACAATAGCTTCGATATCTTCTCTATTTTTATATAAATAACGATGAAGATGTTTTTCAGTAGAAGGTTTTTTACGACCATCTACTACTTCACCTGCAAAATCAAGAATAACAACATCTTCAGCTTTCATCTTTTTATAATCAACACCACTGGGCGTAATAGCAAATAAATCTTTACCACTAATTTTTTTACTAATATTACCCCAGGTTCCAACAGTCATAGCTGAGCGATACATTTCTCTTCCTGTTTCTACTACTTCTTTTCTTTCACGATAATATTTCATTTTTTCACCTGCTTTCTTGATTATTTCTTAAAGTCATAATGTTCACCAAGTGCTTCTGGTGGACGTGATCTAATAACTGCTCCCGCAATAACAACCACTGTAATAATATATGGGAACATCTGAATAATTTCATTTGCTATTCCCAGATTTAAACTCTGCAATCTCATCTGAAGGGCATCAGTATAGGAAAATAAAAAACTCGCTCCAAGTCCGCCAAGTGGATTCCACTGTCCAAAAATATTGGCAGCTAAAGCCATATATCCTCTCCCAGCTGACATACCTGAACTAAAGCGATTGAGATGTCCTAAAGAAAGGTAGGCACCTCCCATTCCAGAAAGAACTCCACTTGTTATTACACTAAAATATTTTATTTTTCTAATATTTATCCCCAAAGTATCTGCAGCTTCTGGATGTTCACCGGTCATCCTTATTCTAAGACCAAGTGGTGTTTTAAAAAGTAAAATCCAGCTTGAGATAACAACAGCCAGCATAATATATACTAAAGGAGATTGTTTACCAAGTAAAGGCCCAACTAATGGTATATCTTTTATAAAAGGTATTCCCCATTCTGGAAGTCCTTTTACCCCCGGGGAAGTTCCTCTTCGATTCCAAATTACCTGCATTAACCAGGCAGTAGCTCCTGAAGCTAAAATATTTACCCCAACTCCAGCCACAACATGATTTGCTTTTAAATCAATTGTAAAAACTGCAAAAATAGCTGCCAGCACTCCTCCAGCAAACATAGCAAATATTAATCCTAACCAGGGATTACCAGTTATAAAAGTCCCAAGTGCTCCTGCAAAAGCCCCACTCAAAATCATACCTTCCAGACCTATATTTATAATTCCTGACCTTTCAGAAAATGTTCCTCCAACTGAAGCCAGGGCAATAGGTACTGCCAGTCTAACTGCTGAAGCTAAAGTATTTAAACTAAAGATGGTATCAATTACTGCATTCATTAGACTTCAACCTCCTTCGTATCTTTTGAACCGGTTATTATATTATATAAGGAAGGAGCTGCTACAAATAAGATTACTAGTCCCTGAACAACAGTCATTAAATCTTTTGGTATTTTCGCAAAAAGCTGCATTGACATTCCTCCAGCTTCTAATGCTCCAAAAAGCAGAGCTGCCAAAAGCACACCCCAGGGCCTATTTTTCCCCATAACAGCTACTGCAATACCTGTAAATCCATAGCCTGGTGAAAAATTTGTAATAAAGCGATGTAATACTCCCATAACTATCATACTACCGGCCAACCCGGCAACTGCTCCACTAATTGCCATAGTAATTACAGTAATTCTTTTAGAATTTATACCACCATATTCAGCAGCTGAAGCATTTTCACCAACTGCTTTGATATCATAGCCTAAAGACGTTCTATTTAATAGATAACTTATTACAATAACAGTAGCAATTCCAACAAAAATAGCCCAGCTCAAGCCAGTATTAGCCATTAATTCTGGAAGCCTGGCCTTTTCAGGAATTTTTGCAGTCTGATCAACAGGACCTGCAGCTTTAAAATAATTTTTTATCAAAAATGTAGTTCCTAAAGTTGCAATATAATTAAACATAATCGTTGTTACAACTTCATGAGCACCTGTTTTAGCTTTTAGATAACCGGGAACAGCAGCCCAGGCTCCTCCTGCTAAAGCTCCAGCTATAATACCGATTGGAATAAGAATTAAAGCCGGTAAACCAGGAAAAATTAAAATAATAATAGTAGTTGCAAAAGCTCCCCAGTAAAGTTGACCTTCTGCTCCAATATTTAAAAGACCACTTTGAAAGCCAATAGCAACAGCCAGTCCTGTAAAAATAAGGGGAATTGTTTTAACCAAAGTTTGAGTAAAATTATAGGTATTACCAAAAGCTCCATTAAAAAGAGTAGTATAAGCTGTTTTTACTGAATATCCGGATATTTTTATCAAAATAGCCCCAATTATAAAGGCAACAACTATCGCAAAAAGTGAATAAATCAAATCAGTCCAGCCTGACATATTTTTTATTTTATTTAGTACTTTGTTTTTCATCTATATCCTCCCCTTCATGACCGGCCATCAGGAGACCAAGTTCTTCTCTTGTAAATTTATCAGCCTTATCATTGGCAACAATTTTACCTTCATATAAAACAAGTATCCGGTCACTAAGTTTGGTAATTTCATCTAATTCTGAAGAAATCAATAAAATTGCTTTACCTTCACTCCTCATCTCAAGCAATAAATCATGTATAAATTCTCTGGCTCCAACATCAACTCCTCGAGTAGGTTGAGCTACAACCAATAATTCAGGTTCTCTGGATAGTTCACGACCAAGTACTAATTTTTGTTGATTACCTCCAGAAAGATCACTGGCTGAACTTCTAGAACCAGTAGTTCTAATATCAAAATCCTTAATTATTTTATCACTATATTTAAAAATCCTATCTTTATTTAATATACCATTTTCAGCAAAAGGTTTTTGCCATTCAGAACCTAAAATAATATTTTCGCCTAGATTAAAACCTTTAATCATACCTCTTTTCAATCTATCTGAAGGAATATGAGCTATTCCCAGCTGTCTTCTTTTAGATGTTGAATAATGGGATATATCTTTATCTTTAAAATATATTTTACCAGATTCAAAATTCATAAGACCCATAATTATTTCTTCTAACTCTAACTGCCCATTACCTTCAACACCTGCTACACCAAGAATTTCTCCTTCTCCTACTTTAAAATTAATATTTTTTAAGTTTAAAAAGCTTCGTTCATTATAGGCATTAATACCTTCCAATCCTAAAACATCTTTTCCGCTTTGCATTTCCTTTTTATCTACACTAAAATCTATTTCATGGCCGACCATCATGCGAGCAAGTTCATTTGAATCTGTTTCTTCAGTTTTTAAATCTGCTATTTTCTTACCATCACGTAAAATAGTAATATTATCTGAAATTTCCATAGTTTCTTCTAATTTATGGGTTATGAAAATAATTGTCTTTCCTGCTTCTTTTAGAGTATTTAAAACCTCAAAAAACTCTTCAACTTCCTGGGGAGTTAAAACAGCAGTAGGTTCATCAAGAATCAATATTTCTGCATCACGATATAAAGCTTTGAGTATTTCTACTCGCTGTTGTTCACCAACTGAAAGATCTTCAATTTTAGCTTTAGGATTAATTTTGAAATTATAACGTTCTGCTAGATCTTTAACATCCTTTCTAGCAGCTTTTTTATTTATAAATATATTATTGACTATCGGCTCCTGTCCGGCAATAATATTTTCCGTTACTGAAAGGCGGTTAACTAACATAAAATGCTGATGAATCATTCCTATTCCCAAATTAATTGCCGTAGAAGGTGAGTTAATATCTACTTTTTTTTCATTTATATATATTTCACCATTATCTCTGGTATAAAGTCCAAAAAGTATTTTCATTAAGGTAGATTTACCTGCTCCATTTTCTCCAAGTATCGAATGAATTTCTCCCTTTTTCACACTTAGATCTACTTTATCATTAGCGACTACTTCCCCAAACTTTTTTGTAATATTTTTCATTTTAACTGCATCCATGGCTAATCCCTTCCTTGCAGTAATTTTTATAAACACAGAGGGCTAAAAGCCCTCTGCTGATTTAAATGATTATTTTACATTTTCGATTTTTGCTGGAATATCTACATTTCCACTTACTATATTAGCTTTAACTGCTTCCATTCTCTGAAGTATTTTTTCTGGAAGTAGGCTATCTGTAAAGCCAAGACCTCCTTCTTCAACTCCAAGATTATGAATTCCAGCTTCAAACTCATCATTTAATACCTGTTCTACAGCCAGATAAACTGTATTATTTACATATTTCATACCATTTGTTAGTACATGGTCAGGAGCAACATGGCCCTGGTCTGAATCAGAACCTATAGCATAAAAGTCATTTTCCTGAGCTGCCTGAATAACGCCAAGGCCGGAACGACCAGCAGCACCCCAAACTATATCTGCATCTTTTTCATACATAGAAATTGTCATTTCTTTTGCTTTGGCTGGATCTGCCCAATCTCCTACATAAGAATGGAGAACTTTTATATTGGGTTCAATATACTTAGCTCCAGCCATAAAACCAGCTACATTAGCTTCAATAAGAGGAATGTCCATCCCCCCAACAACACCAATAACTTTTTGCGGATTAATCATATCATTTTCAGCACTAGTTGTCATCATTGCCGAAATTGCTCCCATGAGAAAACCTCTTTCTTTTTCTCTATAAACATAAGAAGCAACATTATCATTATTTACAACTGCATCAACTATGGCATATTTTTGATCCGGGAATTGAGAAGAAACTGAACTAAGAGCATCTGCCTGATCAAAGCCAATAGAGATAATTAACTCATATTGACCGGTAGCCGAAAATTGCCTTAAATAATTTTGATATTCAGAAACTGCTCCAGGTTCAGCATAGTTAAAGGTGATACCTAATTCTTCTTCAGCTCTGTTAAGTCCACGATGAGCTGAATCATTAAATGATTGATCTCCAAGACCACCTGTCGCATAAACAACTGCTATTTTGGTTTGAGCCTGACCAATACCAGTAAAAGCAAAAACAACTGTTAAAATTAATAACGGAATAATAATCTTTTTCATTTTATTTCCCCCTTTAATTTATTTTTAAAAGGACTTTAAGAATTTTATTTTCTTTTGCCCTCTTAAAAGCCTTAAGACTATCTTTGAAATCATAAACATCATCTATCATCTTATCTAATGCTAATTCATTATTTTCCATCATCTTCAAGGTAGGTGCAAATGGGCCACAGCGAGAACCAACTATTTCTATTTCATCAACTGCCACTTTACTCATATTAATATCATTTAAATCTGAAGTAGTAGTTTTTAAAACAATCGTTCCCTGAGGTCTAATTAAATCTAAAGCTGTCTGCAGACCGCTACTGCTTCCCGTACATTCAACTACATAATCAGCAGGTCCCTGATAATTTCCTAAAAGATAGGTATCTATCCCTAATTCAGCAACTCTATCCAACTTATTTTGATGTTTTCCAATTAATATCGGATCCTTTTCAGCAGCCCAGAGCACTCGGGCAATAGAATGACCTAATTTACCATCTCCTAAAATAACGACCTCATCAGTCGGTTTAATATGATTTTCTTCAATAATTTCCACACCTGCTGCCAGAGGTTCTACTAAAACTGCTTCTCTATCACTTATTTCTTCAGGAACAGTATAAATATTTTCCCGAGGTAAAGTCATATATTCTGCAAAAGCTCCATCTCTATCTCTCATCCCAATAGCTTTCATATTACGACAG
The DNA here is from genome assembly GCA_035270125.1 of Halanaerobiales bacterium. Lineage (NCBI taxonomy): Bacteria > Bacillati > Bacillota > Clostridia > Halanaerobiales > Halanaerobiales bacterium. The sequence goes on from DATFIM010000085.1 coordinate 5,930, forward strand.
TGTTTTTCAATACCCATCTCACACATATAACATTCTCCACAGGGAATATTGACAGAGCCTACAACTCTTTGATTTTCTAACTCTCCTTTTGGATCCTTTTCCACAATTCCAACAAATTCATGACCTAAAGTTCCTTCAAATCCTAAATACCCAGCAGTGATTTCTAAATCAGTATTACATATGCCCGCAATTTTTATTTTGATAAGAACTTCATTTTCAGCAGGTTCTGGGACTTTTTTATCAACTAAATCTAATTGATTATCTTCATAAACAAGTGCTTTTATGTTATCACCTCCTAGATATTTTTAACTTCTTTTATTCCCTGTACAAAAGGCTTTTCTATTACTCTCTTTTCAGTTACAATTCCAGTTATATTTTCTGCAGGTGTCACATCAAAAGCTGGATTATAAACATCTATTTCATCTGGGGCAATCTGTACTCCTTGAATATGACTTACTTCCTCCCGGGCTCTTTCTTCAATTTCTATTTCATCACCTGTCTCAATATCTGTATCAATTGTAGAAGTAGGAGCAACCACATAAAAAGGCACATCATGGGTTTTGGCAAGTTCTGATAACATATAAGTTCCTATCTTATTGGCAGTATCACCATTACCAGCGATTCTATCAGCTCCAACCAAAATTAAATCTATCTCACCATCTCTAATTAAAGTTGCAGCTACACTATCTGCTATTAAAGTGGCCGGGATATTCTCTTCTACCAATTCAAAAGCAGTAAGTCTTGCCCCCTGAAGTCTGGGTCTAGTTTCATCTGCATATACTTTGATATTTTTTCCTCTCCTGTGAGCTTCACGAATCACTCCCAGGGCAGTTCCATAGCCAACAGTAGCCAGAGCTCCAGTATTACAGTGAGTCAAAATTCTAGCTCCCTGGGGAACAACTACTGTATTGCCATTGTGAGCCATTTTCTTATTTATTTCTACATCTTCTTTTGCAATTTTTTCTGCTACTTTGAAAATAATCTCAGTGATTCTTTCTGTACTTAAACTTTTATTTTTTTCAATAAGCTTTTCAATGTTTTTTATGGCCCAGGTTAGATTTACAGCAGTGGGACGAGCCTTGGCTAATTCCTGATTTGCTTCTTTCAATTTTTTCATAAATTCTTCTTTAGATTCATCTTTAAATTCTTCAGCAGCAAGATATACTCCATAAGCACCGGTAGCACCAATAGCAGGAGCTCCCCTTACAACCATATCTGAAATAGCAAATTCTACATCACGATAATTTTCAGCTACATAATAATCGATTTCTCCTGGTAATTTTCTTTGATCAATTAATCTTAACTTACCATCCTTAAATTCCATAGTCTCGTGTTTCATTCCTGATCATCCTTTCTTTTAATTAAATTCTTTTACGATTAATTATAAACCTAAAAGCCTCACTATTAAAATAATCAAGAGAAAAAATCTTTGCTTCTCCTTTCTGGTCATAATGTATTTGTTTCAAAAGGAGAAATATTTTTTCTTCCTCAATTTCAAGTTTTTCAGCCAACTCCTTTCCTAAAGTAGTCGGAATTACTTCCGTAAAAGCCCTCTCTATTTTGATACCAAGTTCATCTTCTAGATAATGTAACATAGATTCTTCAGGTATTTTTTCTGGTACTTTATCTGAAAAATTATTAACTGCCAGACTATCTTCACCATAAACAACCAGCTTTTGATTTGCATATCTTTTTCTTTTATATGTTATTATTTTTTCATTATCATTGAGTTTTAAAATATTTTTAAGATCTGAGGAAGGTATCTCAGGTTCTGAAGGTAAGTAGTTTGTTTTGATGTTATAACCGGCAGCTTCCATTATTTCAGTAGGGGATTTTAGAATTTCAAGACCATTTTCCATATGAATAGGTGATCTTTTAAGAAAAGTTCCTTTCCCCTGTATTTTATAGATAATTCCCTCCTGTTTAAATTCTGCCAGAGCTTCTCTAATAGTAATACGACTGACACCAAATTTTTCAACCAGTTTGGGCTCAGATGGAAGTTGATCTCCCGGTTTTAAGTTATTTTCTTCAATATATTCAATAATTTTATTTCTAACTATCTTACTTAAACTTTCCTTTGTTTTATTTAAAGGCAAAATATACCTCCTTTTTTGCACTTGTAATACAACTTACAACTTTTGATTAAATTATAAAATAAATTCAGAAAATTTTCAAATATTTTTAACATATGTCGATGTCATAATACCCTCTCATACTTTAAGTATAAATGTTTACCGAGAGGCTAAAATTCCATCGACATATGTTAAAAATTATCTGGAAAGATTATTGTGAAGTTTATTATTCATTTAATTTTGGTAATGAGGTCATTGCACCCTTATGAGTAACTGCCTGAGATGCAAGATAATTTGCAAATTGAGTAGCTTTTTTTATAAATTCATCATCAATTCTTTTTTTCTCAACTTTATTAAAATTGTATAATATCCCGGCAACAAAAGCATCACCTGCTCCAGTAGTATCGACTGTTTCAACTTTATAAGCTTCTGTATATTCCAATTTAGAATGATAGGAATAACTTCCTTTATTACCATCAGTAACAAAAATATAAGGGATATTATAGTTGTTTCTAATCAGCTTTATCCCACTTTCTATATCACTTTTTTCAGTAATAAATTTCAGTTCTTCTTTAGATACTTTTAAAATATCACATTTGTCTAAAACAGAAACAATTATTTTT
>DATFIM010000086.1 GCA_035270125.1 Halanaerobiales bacterium
ATCAGTTCTTGATAAATATAATAAGATTAGACAAAAAGTTCTTTTGACTGATGACACTGAAAAAACTAGATTATTTTATGAAACAAATGGATTTGAATCAGCTAATAAATTAAATCTTGTTTCATATGTAGCAATAAATAAAGGGTGATTATAATGGCTCTAGATGATTTACAACAGAAAAGGGTTAAGAAAATTTTAGATATTTTTTGTGAAAACCGCGTTCCAGAAAGAGTTAAAAATCAGATTAAATTGGATTACAATATCAGAGGCAACTATGTGACATTAATTGAAAAGCGCAGTCATTATAAGGATCCAAAAAAATGGACTAAACAGAAAATTGCTCAATTTAGATTTAATCCAGGAGATAATAAATGGTCTTTATATTGGTGGAGACATAACGGAAAGTGGTATAAATATAATGAAATTGAACCAAGTAATAATCTGCAAAAATTAGTAGATGAAGTAGATGAAGATCCAACATCGATTTTTTGGGGATAGACGTGGGTCAGCTTACTTCACATAACATGGGATTTACGCGAACGGCAACGCCGTAAATCCCAGGGACATTATATGAAATTTTGCCTAAATTAAAGCAAAAAAACAGTGACTATAAAGCAAGTCACTGTTAATGAAATCTAATTTCAAGTTTTTTACCAAGTGCATTAGCTACTTTATCAAGAAATTCAATGCTTGGGTTATAATCATCATTTTCTAGACGAGAAATTGCAGATTGTTTTGTTCCTATTTTTTCAGCTAATTCTTTTTGACTCAGATTATTTTCAATGCGATATTTAATAATTTGCTTTTTTATTTCATACATTACGTCAAGATCATTATATTCTTTCTTTACATCTGGATTTTGCATTAAAGTTTTTTTGACCTCATTGTGGTCCATATGATTCACCTCACTTTATTTTATTAAGTCGATTAAGTGCTTTATTTATTTCTCGTTGTGGAGTTTTATTAGATTTTTTCTTAAATCCGTGTAAGAGGATAAAAACACCATCTTTATAATTAAAGAAAAAGATTCTAAAAATATTAGAACTATGTTTTATTCGTAGCTCCTATAAATCATTATATCCTTTTAATTTTTTGTTATGTGGCATTCCTAAAAACAAACCAAATTCTTCAAGCAAATCAATTTCTCTTAAAATTTTTGCTTGTTCTTTAGGGGATTGCTGTTGAATAAAGTCAACAACCGGAGATTTATTATTTTTTACATAATATTTTACTTTATACATCATTAACTCACTCCAATTTTTATTGCAATAAAATTATATCACATATATGTTATAATATCAATTGTATAACTAATATAGATCAAAAAAGAAAATAGGGCAGGCAAAACTTCATATAACATAGGATTTCCGTGACGCCAAAGGCAGTGGCTACCCTACGGGATATGCTCTCTGTCACAAAGTTTGCAATGATTTATGTGAGTGTTTAGGTAGCAAACTTAGTGCCAGACCCTTTCGGGCACGAGCACGTCGGGACCCCTCGGGATGTTAACCGAAATACCTCTTTGAATATATTCATATTCGGAAGAACATATTCATTAAACCATTAAATGAATATGTTTATGGAAAAATGAATATGTTTATGATATAATAAATATATTCATAAGAAGATCAAATGAATATATTTATAGAGGAGTGAATAAGTTTATGATGTCATTTAGAGATGAAAAATTAAAAAATGAAGAAGTTCCAATGGATATAGTAAGTTTAATAGGAAAGATAAATGAATATAAAGGGAAGCAAAATTTATATTTAGACCAATCTCCACAAGTATTAGAAAAGTTAAAAGAAGTAGCAGTAGTTCAAAGTACTAAAGCATCAAATAGTATAGAAGGAATAGTTATTACAGATAAGCGTTTAAAAGAGATTATGCATGATAATACAGTACCTAAAGATCGTTCTGAAGGTGAAATTGCAGGTTATAGAGATGTATTAAATACTATTCATACTTCATATGATGCTATTCCGATAAACCCTAATATAATTTTGCAGTTTCATAGAGATTTATATAAATTTGTTTCTGCTGAAGGAGGAAAATGGAAAAATCAAGATAACGTTATTGAAGAGATATTACCGAATGGAGAAAGATATGTAAGGTTCAAACCAGTATCTGCAGCTAATACTCCAGCAGCTGTAGAGGAATTGTGCGATTATTTAAGTAGAGAAATGAAAGAAGAAAATATTGAACCACTAATATTAATTGGGACATTTATATTAGATTTTTTAAGTATTCATCCTTTTAATGACGGTAATGGAAGGGTGGCTAGATTATTAACATTATTATTATTATATAAATATGATTATAAAGTTGGAAGATATATAAGTTTAGAGAAAGTGATTGCAAAAAGCAAATCAAGTTATTATGAATCTCTAAATAAATCTTCTATAGGTTGGCATGAAGGAGAGCATAATATTTTTGTTTGGCTCAATTATTTTTTAGGAACCCTACTAGCAGCATACAGAAAATTTGAAGATAGAGTAGGTTTAGTAAAAAATAAAAAGGGAAATAAAAGCTTTAGAGTAGAAAAAGCTATTAAAAGTACAGTAGGAAAATTTGAAAAGGAAGATATAAGAAATGCTTGCCCAGATGTTTCAGAATCTACAATTAATAGAGTATTTAGAAAATTAAAAGAAGAAGGAATAATAGAATTATTAGGAAAAGGAAGAAATGCTAAATGGAAAAGATTAGAGTAACTGCGAGTTACTTCGGCTAACATGCGATTAGCGACATCTAGGCTAGAAGAATAAGCAAAGCTAGGTGTTGCATATGAAAGTTATAGAGGAAGGACAAGTTATAGGAGCAGTAGCGGAGACGTCGCGAATTCCAAAGACGTTATCTGCAATAACGGCTAAGTCTATCTTATATTAAATAATAGGAGTTGATTCAATAATGATAAATTATCCCACCCCTTTAAAAAAAGGAGACACAATTGGGATTACTGCACCATCATCTGGTGTGACAGGAGTTTTTGCTAAGAAATTAGAAAATGCTAAAAAACAGTTGAAAAATTTAGGCTATAATTTTATTGAAACTGATTCTGTTAAAAGCCAAAGTAAATTAACCAGTGCCCCTTCAAGTATTAGAGCTAAAGAATTTACTTCATTATATTTAAATGAAGATGTAAAAGCAATAATTCCTCCTTGGGGAGGAGAATTTCTAATGGATATGCTACCTTATTTAGATTATGAAAAACTAAGGGAAGCAAAACCTAAATGGATACTAGGATTTTCCGATATAAGTACATTATTATTCACTTTAACTTTAAAGCTTAATATTGCCACAGCTCATGGCCCTAATTTACTAGATTTTGGTAATAATCCAATTCATGAATCAGTTTTGAACACTTTAAGTATTTTGAATATGGAAAAAGGAGATGCTTTTTTACAACATAGCTTAGATCAATATCAAAAAGAGTGGCTAGAGGTTACGGAAAATAACTTTCCTCCTTATAATTTAACAGAAAAATCAGAGTGGAAGATTTTAGGTGATAGAGAAGAGGTTGAATGTAGTGGAAGGCTTTTGGGAGGAAATTTGGATGTTTTATGTAAATTGATTGGAACTCCATATGATTTAGTGGAAAACTTTAAAAATTTAAATAACGATAATGGTTTTATTTGGTATTTTGAAAGTTGTGAAATGGATTCTTCTGATATATATAGGACCTTATGGCAGATAAAGATGAATGGATGGTTTGAAGGTTGTAATGGTATATTGTATGGAAGGGTAGAAGGCTATAGTGATGTAGATGATTTTAAATTGGTTGACGCATTAGAGTATCCATTATCTGATTTAGAAGTCCCCGTAATATATGATGTAGATTTAGGTCATATGCCACCTCAATTAGTATTAATCAATGGAGCATATGCAACTATTGAGGTAAAAAAAGGAGAAGGAAGAATAAAACAAAAATTAATATAATATATTGTCGCCGTGACTGCAGATAACATGGCATTTCCGTTACGGTCATAGTACTGCCTACTCTACGGGACATTACCTTTGTCATGTCTTTTGGAATAAAAGGGTAAGGGGCTTTGGCAGCAAAAGTCTTGTCAACCCTGACGGGACGGTAACATCGGAAATAATAGGAACGTTATACGACATTGCTTTTCTAGTGTTAGATAATTGGGGTGATCATATGAAAAATATTTTTAATTATTTACCAGAAGAAGCTGAAATAGGTGTTGGTTTGGCTATAAAGAAAGATGATCATTATATCTTTTTTATAGCAGGAGATAGACATAATTGTTTTGAAGGTGAATTGTTTTATGCAGGTGTTGGAGGACATTTGGAAAAAGAAGAAACTTTAATTGAATGTGGACAGCGAGAGGCCAAAGAAGAAATTGGAATTATTCCTGAAATAATATCTTCATATAAAACTCAATACATTTCGAAAGATGGTAATATAAAAGAAATAAAAATTAAAAATAATATTAAACCATATGCAATTTATGAAATGATTCATCCTGATAGAACACCAAAAGCAGGCAATGTATATCATATAATTATATATAAGGCTAAGTTAAAAGAAACACCTAAAAACTTAAAAAAAGATGAAGTGAGAGGGATTATTGCTTTGACAAAAGAACAAGTTATACAGGGTAAAAAACAAAAAATGAAACTAGGCAAATTAAAAGATGAAGGTGCTAAAATAATAACTGGTGCAGAAAATATTGATAATGAAACAAAATTATATCCAATAGGAACTGCTAAAGCATTAGCAGAGATATTTTTATTAAATGAGAGATAGAAAGCAACAATCGTATAACATAGGATTTCCGTTACGCCAAAGACTGGCTACCCTACGAGACATTATCTTTGTCATGATTTTTGCAAATAATGGTAAGGGGTTGCAGTAGCAAAAGTCCTGCCCCCCTCCGGGACGACAACGTCGGAAATACCAGTAACGTTATGTGAAATACACGCAGATAAAAATTACATTAAAAATGGCAGTTGCAGAATCATACTTATGTTAAATTAACTGACTACTTTAACCCTAAAGAGGAATAAGGTATTGGTGATTACTTTTAATACAGGAGATGATAATCAATGAACACAATAGTAAGTGCTTCACCAAAAGACACAAAATTGTTAGCTAGTCTAGAAATTAGAACTGAAGCTTATTGGGGATATGATTCAAGTTTTATGGATAAATTCAAAGAAATATACTTAATTACAGAAGAATTTATATTAAATAATCCAACTTATATTCTAAAGGACAATGAGATAATAATTGGATTTTATGGATTATTGCTAAATGATGATGAGTTCTCGTTAGAATATCTATTTATAGAACCTATGTATATTGGAAAAGGATATGGCAAAATATTATGGAATCACGCTCTTGCAGAATGTAAAAAACTGGTTATTAGAGAATTTACAATTATAACTAGTCCAGATGCAAGAGGATTCTATTTGAAATTAGGAGCAACTATTGATAAGCAAGTAGATTCATTAATATCAAAGGGAAATAAAACCCCTAAACTTATTTATAGACTATAAAATAAGAATAAAATTAATTTGGTGAAACTATATACTTTTTTTATGTATGTATCTTATAATGTATAGCAAAAAAATAACCTTGAATTTACAACGTGGGTTGCTTGTACATCTCATAACAGCAAGGTTTACGGTTCCACTCCTGTAGTCGTTTCACCCAAATTTCTTCATCAAGGGCAGTCGCCCTAAGATTCAGAAACTTCGTAAACCTGCGGGACGTTATATGACATGCTAAGTTTATTAAGGAAGGTGAAAAAAATTATTTTAAATAATTACAATCATAAAGTAGGTATTAATTGTGAAAGTAACACTATGCGTGATTTATTGGAATATCATGGAGTAAATCTTTCTGAACCATTAATAATAGGATTATGTGAAGGATTTTCTTTTGTATATCTCAATTTGAAAGCGATGGGATTTCCATTTGTTGGTGGCAGAACAAAAGATGGTTGGTTGGAAAAGTTTTCTGAGAATACGGGTATTCAATTTGATATTAGGAAAACCACTTCAACGAAAAAGGCTTGGAACAATCTTATTGAACCACTTAATCAGGGAAAACCAGTTGGTTTAGGAGTAGATTTTTATCATTTAGATTATATACCAGAAGAAGAAAGGATTCATTTTGTTGGACATGTAATATCTGCATGTGGCTATGATGATGATTATGTATATGTTGGAGAGCGTGATTACAAGGATATTCAAAAAATATCACATTCTAGTTTAGAAGAAGCTAGATCAGGAAAAGTTTATGGTATGGGTGGCGCTGATAATCTTAGTTTTACGATTACAGAAGTTAATAAAATAAATTTACAAGAGATTTTACCCCGTGTTATTAAGAGTATGGCCCAGTCATTTATGAATCCCCCTTTTAAAGGGGCTGGATATAAAGGGATTTACAAATTATCATGTGAAATTAAAAAGACTTGGACAGAAATAGCTAGAAAAAATGAATTTAAAGGTAGTGATTTTAAAGGATGGGGTTATGTAGCCTCAATGTGGGATGATTGGGGTACAGGAGGATCTATTTTTCGTAATCCATTACGTGATTTTTTAAAAGAAACATTACAGTATGTTGATTTAACTGAGGTGAAGAAAGCATATGAAATCTATTGTGATGTAGCTAATCGTTATAGTGAAATGACAGATATTTTGAGGGAAATGGATGAAGATAGAAGTAAAGAAGATGCAGCATTAGAAGATCTATCAAAAATGGCATTGAATCAGGCAAAAAAAGAAGAAAAGGCAATGACAATGCTGTCCAATATAAAGCTTTAGGCCACACGTCGTATAACATGATATTTCTGTAACGGCTAAAGGCCAGCCTACTCTGCGGGATATGCCTTCTGTTACGATGTTTGTAGGAGTAACTGATGAAACAAACTGGATGAAATATTTCTAATTGATATACTTATTTATATGTATATAAGTTGTGGTTAATAAAATCTAAAATAATGGAGGATTAAAAATGAATAGACTTGAAAATAAAATAGCTGTTGTAACAGGAGGTAGTAGAGGGGTTGGAAAAGGTATAGCAAAAGGACTTGCTGAACAAGGAGCAATAGTTTATATTACTGGGAGAACTGTTGATAAAGATAATGCAGATGTACCTCTTGCTGGTACAATAAATGAGACAGCCAAAGAAGTTAATGAATTAGGTGGAGTAGGCATTCCTTATCAGTGCGACCATAAAAATGATGAGGAAGTAAGAAAACTATTTAAAAAAATTAAAAACGAATATGGGAATTTAGATATCTTAGTTAATAATGTTTGAGCTGGCTATGAAAATATCTATCAAGTTAATAAACCAGAGGATTATATATTTGAAGATAATTTTTGGGAACAACCGATTTCATTATGGGATGATATGTTTGATGTAGGTTTGAGATCAAATTATATTGCAAGTAAATTTGCTGTACCTCTAATGTTAGAACAAAATAGTGGATTAATAGTTAATATATCATTTTTTGCTGGGCGAAGATATATGTCTAATGTAGCATATGGAGTATGCAAAGCAGCGGTAGATAGATTAACTCAAGATATGGCACATGAATTAAAAGATGATGGGATAGCATCAGTCTCATTATATCCAGGTATGGTTAGAACTGAGGGGGTTATGAGAAATAAAGATATATTGGATTTATCTAATTCTGAATCACCTATGTTTATAGGTAGAGCAGTAGCTGCACTTGCACAAGATAAAAAAATAATAAATAAAACTGGAAATATATTAATTGCAGCAGAAGTGGCAAAAGAATACAATTTTACCGATATAGATGTTAAACAACCTAAATCATTAAGAAAAGAGCTATGGTAGTCGGGCACTTCAGATAACATGTGACGGAACGAAACGTCGGAAATATCAGGAATGTTATCTGAAATTAGTCCTGATTGCAATAAATTTTTTTGAAAGGATGTGTAGAGTATGAAAGAGAAACTAAGAATACCTATGTTGATAACTAATATTATTATATTTTTTTCTACCGCAGGGGGACTATTCTTTGCAATTCGTGAGAGTAGTTCAGAAAGGATAATTGTTTTATCTATTGTATTGATATTATCTATTATAGCAATGATTATTTTTTTAATAACTTCTAATAGACATTCAACTAAATAGTCTTTAAATATTTCTATTTACAAATAGTTGATAGAGGTGGTTTTATGAATATTATAATTAATCGTGGAGAATCGAAACTTATAAAGTTTTTTTTAATAGCGTTTGCTTTTACCTGGTTATTTTGGATTCCAGATGCTCTTGGTAAAAGGGGGATTTTACCAAATATAATATGGACTAATCTTGGCTTTTTGGGAGCATTTGGGCCTATGATTGCTTCTTTATTTTTGGTATATAAGGAAAAAGGAATAGGAGGAATGAAAAATATTTTTAAGAAAGGCATGCATTATGACTTTGAGAATAAATGGTGGTTTATTATTTTTTTTCTATTTCCTATAATAATATTTATTGCATATGTTGCAAGTATTTTAGTGGATTCCACTATTCCAACCTCAGAAGCAAAAGGGTTATACTGGTTTTTGCCCTTTATTTTCTTTTTTGTTTTATTTACTGGAGGACCTTTGACTGAAGAATTAGGTTGGCGTGGATATGCTTTGCCACGTCTGCAAGCTAAATATTCTCCTTTTGTTTCGACTTTAATTTTAGGGTTTATCTGGAGCATCTGGCATTTCCCCCAATTTATTGTTCCACCTGAAAAAACTGGTATGTTTTACATAACTCCTATATGGTCGTTTATTTTTACAGTTATTGCAGCAAATTTTGTGTATACTTGGATTTTCAATCATACAAATGGTAGTATTTTAGCAGTAATAATTTTACATACTCAGATGAATTTATTTTTATGGATTTTTCCAGTTTTATATACATCAACCGGATATTTATGGATATTAGGATTGTTTATAGTGACTGGAATATTAATTCTTGTATTTGATCGTAAATATTTTTTCAGTAAATCAAATTTAATGAAATTATAACAAAGGCAAGGTGAAAAATTAGGAAAAATGAAACAATATTTTAAATAGGAATTCTGAATAAAGTATATATTTATAACAAAAATCTGATAGAAGGGGTTTTATCAATATAAGTAGAAAGGAAAATATAAAATGTTATTGGATTTGTTAAAGAAGAGGTGTAGTGTGCGTAATTTTTCAGACAAAAATATTTCTGAGGAAATTGTTGATTATATACTTGAAACGGGGAGATTATCTCCATCAGGTGGAAATGAACAACCCTGGAAATTTGGAGTTATCAATAATAAAGAGTTAATTAGAGAAATTTCTGAAATAGCATATGATCAAAAATGGATAGAAAATGCAAATTTATTAATTGTTTTATGTACTAATATAGTAGCAGATGAAAGAGGCGGAAGAGATATACAGAAAGCAAGATTTCCAGAGTTAGAAACTGAAATTGAAAATATGGATAAAGAACTTTATAGTAAGTTAAATCAAGAGGAGCATCAGACTAAGATAGCAGGAACTCATATGGTTTTAGCAGCTTTAGAACATGGAATTGGTTCTACTTGGGTTTCTTACTTTAGAGTAAATGAGCTATCAAAATTACTAGATTTGCCTATAGGTTATATTCCAGCAGAAATTATTGCTTTTGGATATCCAAAGGATGAGATGAAAGTTGTTAAAAAGAAGAGTATAGATGAAGTTGTATTTTATAATAATGAATTAACAACATAGAAGAAGTTATTTGAAAAATTTATATTAATAAACTGATAAAACTTTCTAAGAAACCTAAATTGTTTGAGAAAACCGAAAATGATTTTTGGGATGAAGATATATTTTGTGGAAAAGATATTAAAATTCTTGACCTTGGTTGTGGCCAGGACTACCAAGTCGGGAACCCTCGGAATGTTATATGACATAGGGACGAAAATCAGTATGTTATACTTTAGAAGAAGCCGAAGAAATGAAAAGATGTGCAGAAAAATATAATAAGAAACTATTTATAGATTTGTTTTTTAAATTTTCTGATCCTCATAGATTTGCAATTGAAAAGATAAAATCAAATTCTTTAGGAAAGCCATTAGTTGTAAAAGCTTATCAAAAGACACCTCCTCATTGGGGAAATATGAATTTAAATAGAATTGTACAAGATTTCATGTTACATAATTTTGATTTTATAACAGAAATCATGGGGGAACCAGTAGAAATTATGGCTAATGGTATTGAAAAAAACAATTCACATGTCTTTGCTAATTTAAAATATGAAGATGGAGTAGCTACAGTAGAAAGTTCAACAATGTTACCGAGCAAATTTCCATTTAATATTGGATTTAATATTATATGTGAATCAGGAACATTAACTTTTGATAGTAAGTTTGGAGAGATTACTGAACAGAATACTATTCTTTATAAAGATGATGAAGTTGAATAAATCAATTTACCTTCTAACAATGATTATGAAGAAGCAATTAAACATGTAATTAATAATATTAGTGATGGCAAATCTAGTTCAATTATTTCTATAAATGAAGCAATAAAATCTTTAAAAATTGTATTAGGAATAAAAAAATCTTTGAATAACAGTTGTATTGTAAACTTAAAGGATAAAAAACAGAATTAATATCAGATAATATGAGATTAGCTACCATAATTCTATTAGAGACATGCCATTTTCTTTGTCATATCTTTTGCATTCAAGGGGTGGGTTTATGAGAACAGAAAAAGAAGTTTTATCACAGTTCAAAGAATGGGGAAAAAGAAACAAATTGATTAGAGCGGCAGTATTAACTAGTTCCCGTGTTAAACCCGATGCAAATGTTGATTTTTTATCTGATTATGATATTGAATTATATGTATCTGATTTAAACAAATTCAAAAAGAATGATGATTGGCTTGAAACATTTGGACCTATTATGGTACGTTGGCCTTTTAAACCACGTTCAACAGGTTTTAAAACAGGTTGTTGGATTACTCGACTTGTTTTATTTAAAGATGGGGTAAGAATTGATTTTCAGATTACAGATCAGTTAAAAATAGAGTCAGAAGCATATGATAATGGTTACGAAGTTTTAATAGATAAAGATGGAATAACAAATGGACTAGCAGAGCCAACATATTCAGAGTATATAATAGAAAAACCTAGTAAAGAAGAATATGAAGTTTTAGTAAATGAATTTTGGTGGAATGCCTATTATGTTCCTAAATATCTTTGGAGAGATCAGTTAACCTTTGCTAAGTATATGTTGGATTATACACTTAGATATTCATTTTTACACAAAATTATAGATTGGCATATCGGGATGCAAAATGATTGGTCAGTGGAAACAGGAGCTTTAGGTAAAAAGTTTAAGATTTATCTTGATGCAGAAACATGGGCAGAGTTGGAAGAAACATATGTAGGGGCAGATATAGAAGAAAATTGGACAGCATTTTTTAATCTAACTACTTTTTTTAGAAAAATGGCAAAGCAAGTTGGGAAAAAATTAGGTTATGAATATCCCAACCAGGTAGATAAAGAGGTCATGGAATTTTGTAGGGAAATTAAAAAAACAAAAAAAGAGTGATATAATTAATGAATAAATTAATAAATTTGAGTCAGGATATAATTGATCATATGGTTGTTCATCCATATGATGATAAAGTAAAATTGTATCAGGATAAACATTTAGAAGAAGACAAGTATAATAATTTCAGATTAGAAATTGGCATGCATGCAGGTACTCATATAGATACACCAATGCATTTAACTAAACGAAAAATATAAAAATGTTAGGAATAGATTTACCCTCACCGGACAAGTACCTATTTGAGATACATAAAAAAGTTTAAAGTGCAAGCGACAACTGCACATAACATGAGTATTTAGGAAAGTTGATTGGAAACTCAATACTTATCGGGATATTATCTTTGTCAAGTCTTTTGCAAAAAGAGAATCAGGGGTATTTTGATGCAAAAGAAATACCACCCCTAATGAGACACATCAGAAATACCCGGGATCTTATATAAAATAACCGCCTGTATTGCAAGTAAAAATTATCTTCAGCAGAAAGGATAAAAACTCATGAAACCCAAATTAGAATCTGCTTACATAGCTATAGAAAATACTGATAGAGCTTTAAGTTTTTACGAATGGTTTTTAGAAAGATCAGCAGTGAAGAAAGGTGAGAGTTTATATCTCTTTAATGTAGATGGATTCCGCCTTTTCTTGTTTGATCATAATAATGAGAATGAAGAAGTAAAGTATGGAGATAATTGTTTATTAAGTTTTGAGGTAGATAATGCTAGAAAAACCAAGGATAAGATAGAAAACCTTGGTTTAAATATCATTTTTCCTTTAACAAAAATCTTAGATAATATAGTTTTTGAGTTCGAAGATCCCGAAGGAAACCATATAGAAGTCTTTTCTAATGTATTAACCTCAAATAAAAGTAGTGATTAAAGAGAAATTATTCGTAACTAACGGTTGTTACAGCATATAGCATAGGATTGAAGGCGCTGCTTAATGAACTTTCTTTTAGCATTAATTATAATTGTATATTATACAAAAGATACAAATAATATTGATAACCGGTTGGTCTAAATGCATTATGTGGAAGAATCAAGTTTTTAGTTAGGGGGAGTGTAAAATGAAGATATGTTTAGCTAAAAAAACCGATTTAAAAGAAATTAAATCTTTATTAGATAAGCAATACATTTTTCATGAAAAAGAAGGATTTACTTCATTTATGGAAAGTAAAGAGATGAGGTTGATAAAAGCATAGTTTATAATTACCAAAGGAGAATAATCATGAAAATATCTGAAGTGAAAAAAATGATATTAGATAAGACTTTAATTAATGCTTATAATAAAGTGCATAAAATAAATAAGGGTTGGTCAGCAGATGAAAAATATTATATTGAAAGTAAAAATGGCAAAAAATTTTTACTTAGAGTTAGTCCTATAAAATATTTAAATAATAAAGAAAAAGAGTTTAATATTATGAAAGATATATATAATTTAGAAATAAATATGTCAAAGCCAATTGATTTTGGAATATGTAATAGGGGGCAAAATGTATATATATTATTGTCCTGGATTGAAGGGAAAGCATTAGATGAAGAAATAATATCATTTTCAGAAGAAAAGCAATATGATATTGGATATGAAGCAGGACAAATTCTAAAAAAAATACATTCTATTTCTGCACCAGATGGACAGGAAGATTGGGAACAGAGAATGTTAAAAAAAATTAATTATCATTTAGAAGAATACAAAAAGTGTGGGATTGAAATAAAAAATGATAATAAGGCAATAGAGTATGTAAAAGATAATTTACATTTACTTAAAAACCGTCCCCAAACTTTTCATCATGGAGATTTTCATGTTGGAAATCTAATATTAACTTATAATAATAAACTTGGAGTTATTGACTTTAATAGATGGGATTATGGTGATCCATATGAAGAATTTTATAAAATGATGTTATTTAGTAGAGATGTAAGTATTCCTTTTACTAAAGGACAAATTGATGGATATTTTGATGAAAAGGTCCCTAAAGATTTTTTTAAAATACTTGCTCTATATCTTGCAGATGTAATTTTATATTCTGTTGTTTGGGCTATTCCTTATGGTGAAGATGATGTTAATACAATGTTGAGATTAGCAGATATGATATTTGCAGATTATGATAATTTTAATTCAGTTGTACCAAAGTGGCTTAAGTAAAAACAATAACGTCGGAAATACCAGGGAGGTTAAGCAAAATTAGCCTAAAAGTAGAGGTGATAACTATTGAGCACACACGAATATGATGATAATATGAGGGCAGATAATGAATTTATAAAAGGGGATTTATCATTTTTAGTAAAAGGTAATAAATGTCGATTGCTTGATGGTAGAAGGACTACTGGATATATCGAAAAATATGATGAAGATAGTGCAATGTT
Organism: Halanaerobiales bacterium; assembly: GCA_035270125.1. Lineage (NCBI taxonomy): Bacteria > Bacillati > Bacillota > Clostridia > Halanaerobiales > Halanaerobiales bacterium. Next base: position 13,909 of record DATFIM010000086.1, read on the forward strand.
TAGATGGAAAATAACTAAGTATGAAGATAAAGGTAAGCATTGGGATCTACCTGCAGAATCAGTTACTAAATTTCAATTTGAGAAAGAATCAGAACAATTGAGTGATAATGAAGTTAATATTATAAAAGAAAAAATTAAAAAATATAAAGAAAACCTATATATAAAAGCAAAGGAAAGTGAAAAGATAAAGACTGAAGCTGTGATAGCAGAAAGAGAGAAAGAGATAAAAAAATGGTTAAAAGATAATTCAATGTTTTTTAAAAGCAATAAGAAATTAAATTTTGATTCAAAGGAAGGTCCTTCGTCTCTTACTGAAGATTTAACTGAATATATGAAATTAAAGGGTTTGTATGATATTGAAAGGAAAACAGCGGAAACTATGGTTTTAAACCCAAAATCTGGAGAATGGATTAAAGGTATGGAAATAATGTTGGGGGAAATGGGGTTGGTTTCTTACAAGGGTAAAATACCAAGAACCAAAGGTATTTTTACTGGTCTTGGAAGTAAAAATAAGAGATACAAATATTTAGTTCATAGGTTGGCTTTTGTTAGAGCATACTTTAATTTATTAAAAATAAAAGAAATAGTTATTTATAGAGGTATGAGTAATGAAAAAGATTGGAAAGTAATTCCAAGAACATTTTTATACTGTACATTAAGTTATGATGTTGCGAAAGATTTTAGCGATTTTAATAGAGAAAGTAAATATAGAACATCATATATTATAAAAATGACATGTTCAGTAAAAAAATTATTAATGACTTACATAGAAACCCAAGCCTTAAATAGACAGTATAAAGAAGCAGAAGCAATACTACTTTATGATAGAAAGATTACTATATAAAAAGAAAACCAGCTAACTTCGCATAACATAGCATTTTAGTAACGGCTAAAGACCTTCTAACCCTAGCGCGACAGTAACAGTGGAAATCTTAAGGATGTTATTGGAAATCGAATCGTGAGTTAATAACTAAAATAAAAAAGAGGTGGAATGTTGACTATTAAATTTAAAATGGTAACAGAAGATCATATTAATGAGGCAGTTGATTTAGTAACTAATGCGTATTATGAAGAAATGAAGGTTATTCCTTATCTCCCTGAAGAAGATTATTCAAAAATTTTTAGCAGGCTATGATATAGAAGAATTATGGGGTAAGTGTAAAGGTATATACTGCCCACTATATGGCCATGGAGCGATAAAAAGAAATCGCAGAAAAATATATCAATATTTGTATAAAAAAGCAGCAGAGATATGGGTAGAAAAAGGTATTACCAATCATTCAATAACCTTATATGCACAAGATAAAGAAATTCTTGATACTTGGTTTTGGATGGGGTTTGGTATTCGTTGTGTTGATGCTATTCGTGAGGTAAACCAAATAAACAAAGAAAAATCAGAAATAAATATTAAGAAAGCTAAATTAAGTGACGTATCTTCTTTGGCAGATATTGATGCAAAACATAATTCATATTATAAAGAGTCTCCTATTTTTATGCCAGTACAAGAGGAAGATCCTATTAGTCATTTGACTGAGTGGTTAGGTAAAGAAAACCATCATATGTGGGTAGCTTATGATAATAAAAAGGTTATAGGATATATGAGAATTGAAGAAAATGGTGAGAGATTATTTACAGAACATCAAGATATTATGAATATTACTGGTGCATATGTTGAAGAAACATATAGAGGAAAAAGTATTGGGACTTATTTACTTGATTCTATACAAAAATGGCTTATAGAAAATGAGTATAAACTTTGTGGAGTTGATTTTGAGTCTATAAACATAACTGGAAGTGAGTTTTGGAATAAGTATTTTACACCTTATACATATAGTTTAGCAAGACGAATAGATGAAAGAATAATATAATAAAAAAATAAAAAGGCGAAAAATTTGCAAGTGAAGTTTTCGATTATTCGATAATAATATATTTCTGGATACGTTATATGAAATATCGCTAAATTTTTAAACTTTTTTAAAGGAGGAGCGTTTTTGAACACACCCAAATGGCGAGAACCTATTATAGACCCATATTCTATCATACTTAATGAAGATTTAGAATTAAAATCAATAGATGGATATCCTCATGCGGGAAATGATGTTTTTAAATGCAGTAATAACTGGGTCTAAGCAAAGTTTAGAAATAACTAAAAATACTAATATGAAATATTTAATTAGAGATGATAGAAGTAATATAGAGGAGACATTAAAATGTATTGAAAAACATTTCCGCTTTTGTTCCTTTGTCACTGCACCCAAATTTATCAGCCCAAGAGATGTTTAATTTAATATATTAAATTAATAATTTTAAAAGCAGGTGTTATAAAAGTGTTACAATATATTTTGAATAAATTAACAGAGGAAGAAGCAAAAGAAATATGTTCATGGAGATATAGTGGACTATATGCTATATATAATTTTTCAGATTGGGAAGTAGTTAAAGAAAATGGTTGGGATTTAGCAGTAGAGGATAAAAGAAGAAAAGGGTTATGGTAAAGATGTAATGAAATTATTTCAAATAGAATTTAGTAAATTTTAAAGCATAAGTATACTCATTTTACTTCGTTTAAAATGGTATTCATATTACACATACGCAAAAATCTATCGCTACTATTATATACCAAATGTAAAGTTTACTTGACATACCTGAGAAAAACAAGTATAATAGATGTAAAGTTAACTTTACACACGAGAGGGAAGGAGATAATGTGAAAAATAGATTAGAAGAATTTAGAAAGAAACATGATTTAAGCCAGGAAGAATTGGCAGATGAATTGGAAGTATCTCGACAAACAATTGGTTCATTAGAAAATGGCCGATATAATCCTTCAATTATTTTGGCCTTTAAAATTGCAAATTTTTTTAACAAATCTATTGAAGAAATATTTATTTATGAGGAGGAATTTAAAAATGACAAATAAAAAAGTTATATTATTGATTACATTAGTATTAAGTATAGTGCTATTTTCTTTTGGTTTTATTTCTGTAAAAATGAAATTATTTAATGAACAATGGAAAATATTGCCTTATATTTTAGTTGGAGTTGGTTTTGGTGCCTTTGGTCACATTTTAGGTTCAATTATTCAAAATAAAATATTGAAGAAAAATCCAGAGGTAGCAAAAAAAATAAATATTGAAAAAAATGATGAACGTAACTTAACTATAAAAAATAGAGCAAAAAGTAAAGCATTTGATGCAATGTTATATATATTTGGAGGAGTTATGCTAATATTAGTTTTTTTGAATGTTGATTTAATAATTACTTTATTAATACTAGGTGCATATTTACTAGTTTTTGGTATTTATGTTTATTATATAAATAAATTGCATAAAGTAATTTGAGAAATATGGTAAAAAATCCAAATCATTAATTAAAAATATGTTAGGAAGTGGTGCAGGATGAAAACTACATACAAATGTATTTTAAAAAATAAATTTACCATA
>DATFIM010000087.1 GCA_035270125.1 Halanaerobiales bacterium
AAAGAAAGGAGTACTTATATGCAGGGTGATATTTCTATACTAATTGCTTTCACTGCCGGAACACTTTCTTTTTTCTCTCCATGTGTACTACCACTTATTCCATCATATATTACATTTTTAATAGGCGATTATTCAAAACAAAAAGAATATACAAAAGCCGAATTAATTATTCCTGCTTCAATTTTCATTTTAGGTTTTACTTCAATTTTTGTGCTTTTAGGCCTATCAGCATCATATTTAGGAAAGTTACTTTTACAAAACCAGGCCATTTTTAGAAAAATCGGTGGAATTTTCGTTATTATTTTAGGTTTACATGTTAGTGGAATTTTTAAAATAAAGGCTCTTTATCAACAGAAAAATTTTGAAATCCCACAAAATATCAATAAATATTTAAGATCATTTATTATGGGCATAGCCTTAGCCTTTGCCTGGACTCCATGTGTTGGTCCAATTCTTTCTTCTATTCTTATTTATGCAGGCAGCAGTCAGAGTATGGCTACAGGCGGTTTTTTATTATTATTTTATTCTATAGGTTTTGCCTTACCCTTTATGGCAGTCGCTCTTTTTATGAACTGGTTTTTACCTAAATTCAAAAAGATTAATCCTTATTTACCTATTATTGAAAAAGTTACAGGTATCTTAATAATTATTGTTGGAATTTTAATTTATACAAATAATTTAGTGTTTACTATCTAAGTTAAAACTATAATAAAGGAGTGAAATTTATGAAAAAGAAAAGTTATTTATCTATTTTAATCCTCATCCTTTTTCTAGGAACTTTTACTTTGTTTAATTTTCAGCAAATAGAAGCAGCGCAAATAGGAACTGAAGTGGGGCAAAAGGCTCCTAACTTTAGTTTAAAAAATATGAATAACAAAGAAGTTACATTAAGAGATCTGGAAGGTAAAAAAGTTTTTATAAATTTTTGGGCTTCCTGGTGTCCACCCTGTAAAGCAGAAATGCCTGATATTCAGAAATTACAGAAAAATCATGGGGAAGAAATAAAAATAGTTGCTGTAAATTTAGAAGAAGAAAAAAATAAAGTTGAAAAATATTTAGAAAATGAAGATCTTGATTTTACTGTTTTACTTGATAAAAATAAAAAAGTAGCAAATCAATACTTAATAAGAGCAATACCTACCAGTTATTTTTTAAATGAAAAGGGAATTATTATTGAAAAAAATCTTGGTGTTTTAAGCTATGAAAAAATGAAAGAAAATTTAAAGATAGAATAAATATTTAAAAGCCTGGTTTTTATAACCAGGCTTTTTATAATCGAGATAATTTATTTAGTATTTTCATTTTCCCGCTCATCATCACATTCAGGACATTCAACATCTCTTCCGCGCTGACGTCTTTTCCTACCCCAGGCCTTTGGACGGGTAAATTCTTGATCACATTCTGGACAATGATATTTTTTCTCTGCCAGTCTATAATCTCCACCCTCAAAACGAATAGCCATTCCATCAATTAAAGCATCAGCAATCTTTCTGCGGGCCGAAGTTAAAACTCTTTGAAATGTAGGACGAGATACTTCCATTCTTTCTGAACATTTTTTTTGAGTCAAACCTTCCTGATCTTTCAAACGAATAGCTTCTACTTCTTCCATAGAGAGATTTATCTCTCCTAAATTTCGCATTGGAACTCCAGCAGGTTTAAAAAACTTAACCTCTGGAATATATTCTACTCTCCGCGGTTTTGGTGGTCTAGCCATATAACTCACTCCATTTCTTTTTATTTTATATTATTTTAATTTCTTTTCAGCAACCATACCCAACACTGCTGCAGCATCTTTAGGAGTTGAATAAGGAGGTGCATAAGCAAGGTCAATCTGAAATAGATCATTAGCAGTCAAACCACTATATATAGCTGTACTAAAAACATCTATTCTCTTATCTGCACCATTTTCTCCAATTACAGCTGCACCAATAATCTTATTAGTTTCTTTATCAAAAACCCCTTTTAGATGTAATTCATTTAAATCAGGATAATATCCTGCATGATCAACACCTTTTATTTTAACTTCTTCAACTTCAAAACCATTTTCACGAGCTTCAGAAGCTAAAAGACCGGTTCTACTTACTGCTAAATCAAATATCTTGGTTATTCCAGTTTTTAATATACCCTTATGTCTGGCATTTCCACCTGTAACATTCTCGCCAGCAGTTCTTCCCTGTTTATTGGCAGTAGAACCTAAGGGGACCCAGGCTGGATTACCTGTTATAAGGTCTTTACTTTCAGCACAATCTCCAGCTGCATAAATATCTTTTTTAGATGTTTCCATTTTTTCATTTACAGCAATTGCCCCTGTATTACCAATTTCTACACCTGCTTTTTTAGCTAATTCTGCATTAGGTTTAACACCAATAGCTAAAAGTACCAAATCTGCTTCCAGTTCTTTACCACTTTCAGTTACAACTTTTTCTACTTTTCCATCTCCTTTAAATTCATTAACTCCATCATCTAAAACTAAATTAACACCTTTTTCTTTAAGATGTTCTTCTACAATTTCTGACATCTCATCACTCAAAATAGGCAGAACATGTGGTAGCTTTTCAATAACTCCAACTTCTAAACCGGATTCCTTAAAAGATTCTGCCATTTCCAGACCAATAAGTCCAGCCCCAACAATAACAGCTTTTTTAGGATTTTGCTTATCTATAATATTTTTTATTCTATCAGCATCATTAACAGTTCTAAGTGGTACAATATTTTCTAACTCATGACCGGGAATAGGAGGCATTATTGGACTGGCACCTGTTGTTATAATAAGTTTATCGTAATTATAATCATCTACCTCATCAGTTTCTAAGTTTTTATATTTTAATGATTTTTCCTCAGAATTAACATTTAATACTTCATGTTTAGTTCTTACATCTATTTTATATTTTTCTGCAAAGCCTTCAGGAGTATTAATAATTACTTTTTCTCTACCTTCTGTTACTTCCGAAATATAATAGGGGAGTCCACAGCCTGCATAAGAAATATCACTATCTCTTTCAAAGATAACTATCTCTGCATTTTTATTATTTCTTCTTGCTTTAGCTGCAGCACTAGTTCCTGCTGCAACTCCTCCAACTATAGCTATTTTCATCAAAAATCCCTCCAATATATTTAAATACAAATATTTTATCTCACAATTAAACTTTATGATTTTAGTCAAGTTTATTATAAATCTAATTCAAACTATTAATAATAATACCATAAATTTATGTAAACATAAAGTAAAATATTGGATAAAACAAAAGCCGTTTCCATTAATCTAATATTTATAATGAAAACGGCCTATTATTTCTATTAAATTGAATGTTTTATTTATTCAGTTTCTAAAAACATCTGCTCTTTTGATGGATCAAATTCCGGAATTAAATCCATTACATTATCAGCAATATTTTCAAACTCTTCACCAATCATATCACTATTAGCTACTAATTCACCATTGTCTCCTGCTTCTCTAACCTCTGTGATTAGTGGTAATTTACCTAAGAAATTGGTTTCAAGATGTTCAGCTAATTTTTCTCCTCCACCCTGACCAAAGATATAATCTTTATGACCACATTCACTACAGACATAATAGGACATATTTTCTACAACTCCCAATACTTCAGCATCCATTTTTTCAGCCATTTTACCAACACGGCCTGCTACATTAGCTGCTGTAATCTGAGGAGTAGTTACAACTAAAGTCTGAGCATGAGGTAGTTTCTGCATAATATTTAGAGCCATATCTCCTGTTCCTGGAGGTAAATCAAGAAGTAAATAATCCAATTCTCCCCAGTGAACATCTTCCATAAATTGTTGTAAAGCACCATTTAAGAGTGGGGCACGCCAGATAACTGGATTACCCTCTTCTACAAAAGAACCCATAGACATAACTTTTATACCATTGACTTCAGGTGGTACTATTTCTTTTTCATTTAAAGCACGAGCATCTTCTTCTAAACCTACAATCCTTGGAATACTAAAACCATGAACATCAGAATCTAGAATACCAACTTTTTTACCTTTATTTTTGAGGGCAGCTGCCAGATTAGCAGTCACAGTAGATTTTCCAACTCCACCTTTTCCACTGGCTACAGCAATAAGCCCTTCTTTGATTGAACCATGTTCTAATTCTAAAACACCGTCTTTTAATTCATACACTATTAACGCCTCCTGAAAATTTTCATTATATTTTTAAGATAATTAATCTCTACATAAAAGATTAACATATAGCATAATTGACTGCTGTTAATTTCTTAACATTTTCTCATAATTAAACATGAAATTTATTTTAGTGATCACAGGCATTATCATCAGTATCAAGGTTACCTGCAAGATATTCATTAATACAGTTATCTACATCACCCTTCACACCAGTAACTACTTCAACACCTGCATCATTAAATAAATTAATTGCTCTGGTTCCCATACCACCTGCCAGTACAAGATCGATGTTTTTATCAGCTAAAAATCTAGGTAAAAAACCAGGCTTGTGTCCGGGATTTTCAATTATCTCTTTACTTTCAACTTCAGAACCTTTTGTATTATAAATTGTAAATTGAGGACAATGACCAAAATGAGCAGAAACTTTACCGTTATTTGTTGGTATAGCAATTTTTTCCATTTGATATCCCTCCCTATTAATTTTCCATCAGCATTATACCACTATATCAATCATATGTCAATAATCTAGTCTTCTACTTTTAATAATAAATATATAGAGCCAATTCCCAATAAAAATCCTGTTATTACACTAAAAGTTAATTGGGGAGGTATTACACTCCTTGTTGAGCCAATAATTAAACCTGTCAGTAAAGCCATCAGTAAAGATCGATAATTATTTAAAAAATATGATAAAAGCCAGGAAAAAATTAGTAAACCAAAAGCAACTCCCAAACCAAAGACTATAATAATCATAAAGTCAAAATTACTAATCGCAGTAAGTACACTTTGATATAAACCAAGCATTACCAGAATAGTTCCTCCACTAATTCCAGGTAAAATCATTGCTACACTACCAATAGCTCCTCCACTAAAATATTTAATTAAGGAAATACTTTCACTATTTACTGCTCCATTAATATCTACAGAATAAAAATAGGCAAAAATTAGCCCAACAGCAACAAGTATAATAGAAAAAAGATTAAAATCAGCAATTTCATTATAAGTAACTTTAGCAGAAGCCAGTATCAATCCCATTAAATAAGCAGTCATAAATAAATTAAAATTTTCCAGCAAATTTATAATCAATGTAGAACTTAAAAATACTCCAACTACTGCCCCCAAACCAATGGGAATAAGTACTTTTAAATTAAGTTTTTTTATACTATTTACTAATTCATCATAAATTTTAAGAACCAGGGCCATCGTTCCTCCGCTAACTCCAGGCAAAGTATTAGAAATACCAATTGGCATTCCTTTTATAAAAAACTCCCAAAATCGTGACATTTTACTACCTCCATTATCATAACTGTTAGTTGATTGTTTTTAAAAATCATAGTTAAATCTAACTCCAAATTTATTTTTTTCTTTATCTTCTTCAAAAGTATAAAAAACTTCAAGGTCAATAGGTTTTACCCCAAGTAAATAAAAATTACTTTTACTTCCTAAACCAACTGCTATATCTTCTCGATATTCTTCATTAAATTTATCCTGACGATAATCAGTAAATAAATATAATCCTATGTTTCGGATTTCAAATATGTTCATTAAACTAATATCATCGATAAATTTATGGTTATAAATATAATCTAAACTTAATTGTAAATTTTTTTCTTTATTAAGTTCACTTCCTCTATAAATAACAGGCGATTTTAATAAATTAGTATTATTAAAAACCATACTCGCTTCAATATCCCAAGTTTTTGATAAATCGGAATTTGCTTCTAAAATAGTTAAAATACTTAAATCTTTTTCTGTGATATTATAAATAAGATTAGATCTTGAATCAATTAAGTGCTTAAATAAGTTAAACTCGTAGTCTCCTCTAAAAAACAAATAATCCTTTTGTTTGATTTTTCCAATTCCACTACCTATCAAATAATCCTGTTCAGCATAATTAATCTCTATCTGATAATCATTATGTTCCTCTGTAATTCTATATTTGCTTAATAAATCCAATTCTTTAGTAAGTTTACGCCATCTTATT
>DATFIM010000088.1 GCA_035270125.1 Halanaerobiales bacterium
TTTATAAAATTTTATATAATATATTTTGAAGAGAGTAAAAAAGGAGTGATTTAATGATTTTAGGAATAGATGTTGGAGGAACCCATACAGATGGAGTTCTTGTAAAAAAAGAAATTACAGGCTCTGAACTGCAATATAATATTAAATCTACTGAAAAAGTGATAACTGACCATGATAATTTAGAAAAGTCAATTTTAAAAATTATTGATAAGCTTACTGAAAGTATTAATAATAAACAAATTGAAAGAGTGGTTTTAAGTACTACTCTGATAACTAATGTTATTTATGAAGACAAATATGATCCAGTAGGATTAATTTTGATACCTGGCCCAGGGGTTAATCCAGAATATTTTAAATATGGGGAAGAAAATTATATATTAGATGGTTATATAGATCATCGTGGTAATGAAGTTAAGTCAATATCAAAAAAAGAAGTAATAAATACTTTAAAAGAATTCAAAGAAAAAGATATAGATAAAATAGCTATAGTTGGTAAATTTTCAGTTCGTAATCCTGTTCAGGAAAATAAGATAAAGGATATAATTAATGCTGGAAATTATAATTTTAAAACTGTAACACTTGGACATAAGTTATCAGGAAATTTGAATTTTAATCGTAGAATTATTACTGCATATTATAATACTGCTGTTAGTAGTGTTCATCAAAATTTTATTAATTCTATAGAAAAATCATTAGAAAAGAGAAATATAAAAGCAAATATGTATTTGTTAAAATCTGATGGAGGTACTATTGCTGTAGATAAATCAAGAAAAATACCAATTAAAACAGTGAATTCCGGTCCAGCTGCCAGTATAATGGGGACAATGACTTTAAATAATAGTAATGATACAGGTGTAGCTATAGATATAGGAGGAACTACAACTGATATTGGACTCTTTATAAATGGTGAGCCTGTATTTATGCCTAAAGGTATTAATATAAATGGTTTTCCAACTTTAATAAGAGGCTTATATAGTGTTTCAATTCCAGTAGGAGGAGATAGTGAAGTATATATAAAAAATGAAAAAATTAATATTGGTCCACAAAGAAGAGGTGCTGCAGCTGCCTTAGGAGGACCGGCACCAACTCCTACAGATGCCTTATTAGTTTTAGAAAAGATTAATAAAAGGGAAAGTCAAAGTATTGATTTTGATCTTAAAAAATCCAAGTCTGCTCTCATATCATTAAAAGCAAATACAGAATATGAAAAACTTACTTTACAAAGATTTGCAGAAATTATAATTGAAAGAGTATCTAATAAGATTAAAAATACAATTAACAATATTTTAGAAAATTTGAGAAATAAGCCTGTCTATACTATTTCTGAGTTATTAGATAATCCAGAGATTAAACCAAAATTTTTAATAGGAATTGGGGGGCCAGCAAGTTCAATTGTGGAAATTATAGCTGAAAAGCTTAATTATAATCCTATTATTCCTGCCCATTCTAAAGTAGCTAATGCTCTGGGAGTTGCTTTTTCTCATCCTACCCTTGAAACTACTGTTAGAGCAGATACAGCCAGAGGAAAATTAAATATTGTAGAAGCTGGAATTCATCGTAATATAAAAGATGATTATTTTGATATTAATAAAGCAGAAAAATTAGCTAAAAAATGGACTATTAAAAGATTTAAAAGTGAAGAATATCCAATAGAAATTATTTCTAGAGAAAGTTTTAATATAATTAGAAACTTTAGAACCCTTGGAAAAATAATGGAAATTAAAGCCCAAGTAAAACCTGGACTAATTGCTGATTTAAAAGGAGGAAATATAATACTATGAGAAATACAAAAAAATTAAAAGCAGAAAATAAAGTTGGCCTTATCTTTTTTCCTGCATTTGATTGGGAAATCTCTCCAACTCATCCAGAAAGAAAAGAAAGATTACTATATACAAGAGATCAGGTTTTTGAAGAGGGTTTATTAGATATAGAAGGTATTTATGAATACAACCCAAGAGTAGCTACTGATAAAGAAATAAAAAGGGCCAATATATGTGTGCCTTCTGTTGATAAGGTTGCTTCTAAATCTCATAAAATTTCAGCAGGGGCTGCAATTAAGGCTGCTAATTTAGTTCTGGAAGGTGAAGTTGATAAAGCATTTGCAATTGTTCGTCCCCCGGGCCATCATGCACACCGTGTTGTACATGGGGCCAGAGGTTTTTGTAATATTAATAATGAAGCAATTATGGTTGAATCAATAAGAAATAAATATCCAGAAAAAAAGATTGCATTTATTGACACTGATGCCCACCATGCGGATGGAACTCAGGAAATATTTTATCATGACCCTAATGTTTTACACATTTCACTTCATCAGGATGGAAGAACACTTTTTCCAGGTTCAGGTTTTATTAATGAATTGGGAGGTCCAACTGCTTATGCAAAAACTTTAAATATTCCCTTACCTCCAGGAACAACTGATCAAGGTTTATTATCTGTAATTAACAAATTTGTATTACCAGTACTAGATGATTTCAATCCTGATTTAGTTATAAATTCTGCCGGACAGGATAATCATTATTCAGATCCTTTAACTAACATGAAAATATCTTCTAGAGGTTATGCTAGAATGAATGATCTTTTAGACCCTGATTTAGCAATTTTACAGGGGGGTTACTCAATAGAAAGTGCTTTACCATATATAAATGTAGGTTTGATTTTAGCCATGGCAGGTTTGGATTATAGTTTTGTGGAAGAACCGGATTATAATAAAGAAATTTTAAAACAGGGAACTAAAATCTCTCAAGAGATAAAAGAAACAATAAATAAGTTGAAAAAAATTTGGAAAGAACGCAATAAAGCGAATCTTAAAGAAATTTATGGAGATTTTTCTGAATTTTACACGCGTAATAAAAATATATTTTATGATACTTCGGGAATTAATGAAAGCCAAAAAGAAAAGGTTAGAGTATGTTCTGATTGTCAGGGTTATTTAATAATTGATTCTGAAGCCGGGAAAAGTCGTTATAATAGTAATAAAATAAAAGTGATATCTATTCCAAAATTAGTATGTGATAATTGTTATAGGGAAGCAATAGAAAAATATGAAAAATTAAAAGGGAGTAATAAATTTGACCAGATATATTTACAGGATTTAAAAAAATGAAAATGATTATCAATTAATTCCTCAATATTATTGACATATGTAAAAAAATATATTATAATTTATATCGCTATTTGAAAATATATAAATATATTAATATAACAATATTGGAGGGATTATTTTGCAAAAACATGATATTTTAGTAATTGGTGGAGGACCTGCAGGAATTACGCTGGCAAAAAATATAAAAAACAAAAGAGATGTTGGAATTATTAGACCTGAAGATCATTCTATGATTTATTGTGCAATGCCTTATGTAATTGAAGATTTACTTCCTTATGAAAAAACTTTAAAGAGTGATTCTATTGTTACAGAAACCGGAGCAGAATTGATTAGAGATAGAGCGGTAGATATTGATTTTGAGAATAAAATTGTAAAAACAGAAAAAAATAATGAATATGGGTATAATGAACTTATAATTGCAACAGGTGCAGATCCAATTTTACCGTCTATTCCTGGAGCAGAGCTTGAAAATGTAATGACTTTCAAAACAGAAAATGATTTGGAGAAAATTTTAGATATTGTCGATAATGATATTAAAAATGCATCTGTGGTGGGAGCAGGAGCAATTGGCATTGAGCTTGCTCAAGCTTTGAATGAAAAAGGAATAAATACAAATTTAATTGATATGATGCCCAGTGTACTTCCTAATTTACTTGATGAAGATATTTCAAAAAAAGCAGGTGAAGAATTAAATGAACTTGGACTTGACCTTTACCTTGATAGTAAGGTAGAAAAATTGGAAGGTAATTCTAAAGTGAAATCTATAATTTTGGAAGGAAATAAGGAAGTTGAAAGTGATTTTGTAGTTTTTGCAATTGGGATGAGCCCAAATGTAGATTTTGTAAAAGATAGTAATTTAAATATTGGAAAAGATGGAATAATAGTAAATGAAAAAATGAAAACCAATATTGAAGATGTCTATGCAGTAGGAGATTGTGTTCAATATGAATGTGCTATAACTGGAAATGTTACTTCTGGTAAATTGGCTACTAATGCTGTAGCTATGGGAAGAGTACTTGCTACTAATTTGCTTGGAGGAAATAGAAGTTATGAAGGCTTTTATAATGGTGCTGCCACAAAAGTTGGAAAATATTATGTAGGGGGAACTGGTTTATCTGAAAGGTTAGCATCTGATAAATTTGATATTATTACTGCAGAATCAGAATTTACTACTGCTTTTCCAATTATGCCTTTTGCAAAAGATGTAAAAATGAAACTAATAATAAATAAAAATAATCGCAAGGTGCTCGGAGGACAGGTTATAAGTGGAGAACCGGTAACAGACAAAGTTGACAAAATAACAATGGCTGTTCAATATGGGATTAAGGTTGATCGTTTATTAGATTTTAACTATTCTTCTCAACCATATCAATCTTTTTATCCAGCCCATAATCTTTTAGTTAAAGCTGCTGAAAAAGCTGTTAAAAAATTAGATTAAAATAATAAAAATTATTACTAATAATCTCTGCTTTCTCTATTAGAAGGCAGAGTTTTTTTTATTTAAAAGGATTTTTTGTATTGACAGTGAATTAGTAATTAAGTAAAAAAATTAGGAGGTAATATATACATGAAAAGTATGTTAATTAATTATTGGTGGGCTATTTTAATTGGATTAATTTTAATTATTATTGTTGTTTTTTTTATTGGAAATTTACAAATGAATAAAAGAATTTCAAGAGAAAAAAATATTCTAATGGATGGGCTAAATAAAAATCAAGAAGATACTGAACTGATAGTAGAAGATGATATAAAAGAACTTCCACTTGTTGTACAAAAATGGTTAAAAGAGGTTGGAGTATTAGGTCAAAAAAAAATTAAAGCAGTCACTTTATCTCAAAAAGGAAAAATGAAATTAAATCCAGATCAAAAAGAATGGTATGAACCTGAAGCAGAACAAGATATAAGAGTGGATAGACCTGGCTATTTATGGCAGGTTGATATTCCAATGTTTAAAATACTTAATATTAAAGGAAGAGATCTTTTTAATAATGGTGAAGGGGCCATGGAAATACGAATTGCCTCTCTAATTCCTGTTGTTAATGAAAAAAATAATAAAAAAATTAATGAATCTTCAATGCATAGATTTTTAATGGAAATACCCTGGTACCCTACAGCAGCCATTGAGGATTATATACATTGGGAAGAAATAAATAGTAATATTGCCAAAGCAACTTTAACTTATCAGGATATCTCAGTGGAATCTGATTTTTATTTTAACGAAGATGGATCTCTTAAAAAAATAGAAAGTCTTCGCTATAAAGAAACAGATGAAGATGCTAAAAGAATTCCGTGTATTGGAGAGATTAAAGGATTTACTGAGGTAGATGGATTAAAAATCCCTAATCTAATAGATATTACCTGGATGATTGACCAAAAACCATTTACCTGGTATAAACTAGAAAGTTATAATATAAGTTTTGTAAGATAAAAAATTAACTTCAGTTGGAATAGTCTATTGCAAAGATTTTTTTAATATATTATAATTAATATATAGTAAAAATTACAAATTTGTCTTTAAAAGATCTGTTCTTTATTCATATTTATTTTAAGTATTGAAGAAGAAGAGATCTTTTTTTATTAAAAATTATAGGGGGTTATAATATGGAAGCCATGATTGGAAATAGAAAAGAAATAAAAGCAAAAAAAGTTGATGATAAACATGCACAAAATACTGAAAAGAGAATAGTATTTAGCCCTGAAAAAAATTGGGATAGTCATGTAATGAGAGTATTTACAATGGAAAAAGAGGGTCAGACATATGAACATAGTCATGATTGGCCTCACTGGATTTATGTACTAAATGGTACAGGAAGTGTTACTATTAAAGGTAAAAAACATTTATTGAAAGAAGATAGCTATTTATTTGTTCCTCCCGAAATAAAACATTTCTTTAAAAATGAAGGGGAAAAAGATTTTGAATGGATATGTATAGTTCCTCCTGAAGGAGATACTTTTAAATAAGTAAAATAAAATTTTTAGGAAGGGGGGTCATTTTTTGTTTAATTTTAAAGAAGAAAAAAGAATTATTTTTATTTATATAATTATTGGCTTAAGCTGGATATATTTTTCCGATGACCTCCTTTTAGCTTTAACAAATGATATAGAACAATTTAATAAGATTCAAACATACAAAGGCACGTTTTATGTTTTAGTTACAGCATTGATTTTTTATTTTCTCTTAAAAAAATATATTGGAAATTTAAGAAAACAGCAAGAAAAATTAAAGGAAAGCAATCAAAAATTAACTGCTATGAATGAACAATTTAAATTAGCAATTAGTGGGGCTAAAATTGATGTCTGGGAATGGAATCAAAATGATGGTTTTATTCCTTTTGATTCTAGAGATTTAGAATTGATTGATTGGAAAGAAGATCAACTAAACAAAGGAATTGAATCTATTATAGATAATGTATATTCTGATGATAAAAATGGATTAAAAGAAGAAATAGAAAAAATAGTAAATGGAAAAAAAGATCATTTTGAATTAGAATATCGTTTAAAAACTCAAAATGGTGACTGGATTTGGGTGAAAAATGTAGGGAGAGTTTATGCACGCGACGATAAGGATTATCCTCTAAGAATTTTGGGTATTTATATTGATATAGATAAAAGAAAAAAATCTGAAGAAAAAATAAAGAAACTTTCTTATAAAGATAAATTAACTAATTTATGTAATAGAAGATATTTGGATTTAGCAATAAATAGATTTAAAAATTCAAGAAGATATCCTATTAGTATTATTATAGGTGATCTTGACGATTTAAAAAAAATTAATGATACGTATGGACATCAAATTGGTGATAAATATCTAAAAAAAACTGCAGAAATCTTAAAGAAAATTTTTAGAGACCAGGATATTGTAGCAAGAGTTGGTGGAGATGAATTTGCTATAATCTTACCTGAAACTGATGAAAATATAGTAAAAGAGTTATGTGAAAGAATAGAAGAAAGATTTGAAAAAACTAATGATCTTGAAGAATTACCCCAAAAAATTAACATTTCATTAGGTTGTTCTACTGTTAAGAGTAAAGATGAAAAATTTGATAAATATTATAAAATAGCTGATAATATAATGTATAGGAATAAAAAGAAAAAAAAGAATGTAGAGCCAAAAAAGGAGATATAATAATGGATTTAGTTCAACTAAAAAATAGAAGTTATATTATAAAAAATTCTACAAATATAGGAGTATATATGTTTAATGATGAAGATTGTTTATTAATTGATACTTCCTATCCAGGGAAAACAGCTGAAAAGTTACTAAAATTTTTAAAAGCAGAGGGATTAAATGTAAAATATATTATTAATACTCATGGTCACATTGACCATTTTGGAGCTAATGAATTACTGGCTGAAAATTTTTCTCTTGAAGTTTTTGCTTCGGCTTATGAAAAAACTTTTATTAAATTTCCAGATTCTACTCATAGTTTTTTGACTGCTGCTAAGCCTATTTCAGCTCTGGCAACTGGTCTAGATGGGATGGAAGTTAATGAAATCAAAGGTGATTATTTAAATTTAGAAAATAATAAATTTAAAATTATTAATTTACCAGGTCATAGCAGGAGTCATATTGGGGTTTTAACTGAAGATAAGGTACTTTATGGTGGAGATGCAATGCTGGCCCCCAGTATTATAGAACAGATTAAAATTCCATATTTTTATGATATAGAAAAATTTAGAGAATCAATTTTAAAAATAGAGGAATTATCTAAAAATAATAATATGGATATTTATGTTCCTTCTCATGGTAATATTATAAAAAAAGATTTTTCAGATGCAGTTAAATTAAATCTAAATAAAGTTGAACATTTATTAAATTTAGTACTGGATATTTTAAAAGAAAAACCTTTAAATCTGGAAAAAATAATTGAAAAAATAAATATTAAATTTAATATAACTGAAGGTATTCCCAATCATTTTATTACCAGAGCCTGTATTATGTCATTTTTAAGCTATTTTATTGAAAAAAATAAAGTAGAAACTATTTTTAAAGATAATTTGCTTCATTATAAATTGAAATTATAAAAATTGAGAGGTGTTACTAAATGAAATACAGAAATTTAGGAAGAACAGGTCTTGAAGTTTCAGTGATTGCTTTTGGAGGAATAATGTTAAATAATACCAAACAATGTAAAGCTGATAAGATAGTTGCTGAAGCTATAGAAAAAGGAGTTAATTTATTTGACGTTGGTCCAACTTATGGAAATGCACAAAATATTTTAGGACCAGCCTTAGAACCATATCGTGATAATGTCGTTTTAACCTGTAAAACTGAACCTGATAAGAGCAAAGAAGAGGTTAAAGAAGATATTAAAAAATCCTTAGAATTATTGAAAACAGATTATTTTGATGTTTATCAATTACATGAAGTGACAGATTATTCAGCAGTTGGAAAAGCCCTTGCGCCCGGTGGTCCCCTGGAAGCTATTAAAGAAGCAAAAGATGAAGGGTTAATAAAAAATATAGGTTTTTCTGCTCATAGTGAATGGGCAGCTATTCACTTAATGAAGGCCTTTGATTTTGATACAGTAATGTTTCCAATAAATTGGAATTATTGGTATAATGAAAAACAGGGTAAAACTGTAATTGAAAAAGCAAAGGAAACTGATAAAGGAATTATGGCCATTAAAGCACTTGCTCATAGGCAGTGGAATGATGGTGAAAATAGAAATGATTTTGATACCTGGTATAAACCCTTATATGATAATAAAGAACTTGCAGAATTGGCATTAAAATTTACTTTATCACAGGATGTAGATACTGCCGTAAGCCCCGGTTCACTAAGGATGTTTAAAAAGGCATTAAATATAATAGAGAATAATGAAAATTTCTTAGAATTAACTGAGTCTGAATTAAATAAATTAAAAGATTATGCAGAAAATGATAGTGGGAGACTATATCCAATTCCAGGAGATGAATAGGTTATAATATAGAAGGAAAAATGGAAAGATACTATAGAAAAAGTAAATGGAGGGGAATAAATGTTTTATTATAAAGTAGATAAGGATATATATTTAAAATTATTTAATCCTAATGATGCAGTGGAATTATTAAATTTAATTAATTCAAATAGATTTTATCTTAGAGAATGGTTGGATTGGGTTGATAAAACAAAAGATATTAGTGATTCAAAAGATTTTATTCATAATTCGAGAAAACAATTTGCTTCAAATGATGGATTTCAGGTAGGAATCTGGTATAAAAATGAACTTGTTGGAGTAATAGCATTACATGAAATTGACTGGGAAGATAGACAGACTGAAATTGGTTATTGGCTTGGGGAAGATTATCAGGGTAATGGTATTATAACTAAGTCATGTGAAGCTATTATTGACTATGTTTTTGATGTATTGGAATTGAATAGAGTTGAAATCACCTGTGCTGAAAAAAATTCAAAAAGTCAGGCTGTTCCCGAGAGATTGGGTTTTACAAAAGAAGGTGTAATTAGAGATAATCAATGGTTAAATGGTCGTTATGTAAATCATGTTATTTATGGCTTGTTAAAAGAGGAATGG
>DATFIM010000089.1 GCA_035270125.1 Halanaerobiales bacterium
GGCCCGGGATGGAGCTAATATTGTTCTAAATTATCATTCTGATAGTAGCAAAAAATATATAGATGAATTAATTGAAAAAATAAAAGCTTATAATAGAGAAGTAATTGCTGTGCAAGCAGATGTTTCCAAAATGGATGAAGCAAAAAAGCTAATCAGTGAATCATTGAATAAATTTTCTAAAATTGATGTTTTAGTTAATAATGCTGGTATAAATAGTGATAATTTATTGTTAAGAATGAGTGAAAATGACTGGGATAAGGTAATGGATGTTAATTTAAAAGGTGTTTTTAATTGTACAAAAGCTGTCATTAAGAGTATGATGAAAAAAAGACAGGGTAAAATTATTAATCTTACTTCAGTAGTAGGAATTAAAGGTAATGCCGGTCAGGCAAATTATTCAGCATCTAAAGCCGGAGTAATTGGCTTTACGAAATCAGTAGCTAGAGAACTGGCTGGAAGAAATATTACTGCAAATGCCGTCGCCCCTGGATTTATTACTACAGATATGACAGATGAGATTCCAGAAGATGCAAAAGAAGATTTAATTAATGAAATCCCACTCTCCCGTTTGGGAAAAGGTGAAGATGTTGCTGAATTAGTCTCATTTTTAGCTTCAGATAGAGCTGATTATATAACCGGCCAGGTTATAAACGTAGATGGCGGTATGGCAATGTAGACCATGCGTTTAGTTAGATGACGACGAAATTGAGGCGGATTCGATATCCGTCATAATAAGTCAACCATGCGTTTAGTCAGATGACGACTTATTGAGGTGGGTTCGATACCCATCATAATAAATCGACCATGCGTTTAGTTAGATGAAGATTTATTGAAAGGAGGTGAGCGAAATGGCAGATACTTTAGATCGTGTAAAAAGTATTGTTGTAGAAGAGCTTGCTGTTGATGAGGAAGAGGTAACAGCTGAAGCTTCTTTTATTGATGATCTTGGAGCTGATTCTCTTGATGTAGTTGAACTTATAATGGCTTTTGAGGAGGAATTTGATCTCGAAATTCCTGATGAAGATGCTGAAAATATTGCAACTGTACAGGATGCAGTTGATTACATTAAAGAGAATTTATAATAATAGTAAATATCAAGGATAGCCCCGTATAAATTGGCGGGGCCTATCCATATGATTAATCTGAAATAATATAATATTAAATAATATTTCATAAGATTTTTCTGTTTTATTACTGAATAATTAACTTTATATAAATTTGTTTATAGTGAAATGAATTATTAAATATTAATTGGAGGTGGGCATGTGAATAAAAGAGTCGTAATTACAGGTGTAGGTCAGGTAACTTCATTAGGTGATGATATTGATGAATTTTGGAAGAATATAACTGAAGGAAATTCTGGAGTATCTAAAATAACAAATTTTGACCCCACGGATTTTGCAAGTAAAATAGCTTCAGAAGTGAAAGAATTTGATTCAAGCGATTATATTAATAAAAAAGATGCTAAAAGAATGGGAAGATTTACAGAATTTGCAGTCGTTTCTGCAAAAAAAGCTTTAAATGATGCCAAACTTGATATAACAGAAGAGTTATCTGAACTTAGTGGAGTTATTGTTGGTTCAGGAATTGGTGGTATTGAAGTAATGGAAGAACAAATTGAAAGGCTTGTCAAAAGAGGTCCAAGGAGAGTCAGTCCATTTTTTATACCAATGATGATATCAAATATGGCTGCAGGTCAGGTTGCCATACATATTAATGCTAAAGGTCCTAACAGTAATGCAGTAACTGCCTGTGCCTCAGGAACAACTGCTATTGGAGAGGCATTTGAAATAGTAAAAAGAGGAGATGCCGAAGTAATGGTTGCTGGTGGAACTGAAGGTGCTGTTGCTCCTTCTGCTGTAGCTGGTTTTAGTTCAATGAAAGCTCTATCTACTCGTAATGATGAACCTAAAAAAGCCAGTAGACCATTTGATAAAAATAGAGATGGTTTTGTAATTGGAGAAGGCTGTGGAATGGTAGTCATGGAAAGTCTTGAAAGTGCAAGAAAAAGAGGAGCAGAAATTATTGCTGAAGTAAAAGGATACGGAATGTCTGCTGATGCCTATCATATGACTCAGCCTGCACCTGATGGAGAAGGAGCTAAAAGAGCTATGAAAATGGCTATTGAAAAATCAGGTATTGATTTAAAAGATTTGAAATATATTAATGCTCATGGTACATCTACTCCATTAAATGATAAATATGAAACAAAAGCAATTAAAGATCTTTTTGGTAAATATACAGATGATTTAATGGTTAGTTCTACTAAATCAATGACAGGTCATTTATTAGGAGCAGCAGGTGGAATTGAAACAGTTATTACAGCTTTAACTCTAAAAAATGGTATTATACCACCAACAATTAATTATGAAGAAGTTGATCCGGAATGTGATCTTGATTATGTTCCAAATCAGGCAAGAGAAGTAGATAATTTAAAAGCTGCTATGACTAATTCATTTGGCTTTGGTGGTCAAAATGCCTGTCTTGTTTTGGAAAAGTTTGAAAAATAAAAGGGTGAATAAATAATGCAAAATTTTTACGAAGAAAAAAACATGGATGAACTTGAAGAAATTTTGGGTATAATATTTAAAGATAAAAGTTTACTTAGAAGAGCGGTAACTCATAAATCTTTTCCAAACGAGAATCCAAAACTCGATATTAAAAACAATGAACGAATGGAATTTCTTGGAGATGCTGTTCTTGACTTAAGTATGAGTTCATACCTTTTTGAAAAATTTCCTGATTATCCAGAAGGCAAATTAGCTAAAATGAAAGCTATATTAGTTAGTGCTCCTATTTTATCTGAAATAGCTAAAAAAATTAATATCAATAAATTTTTACTCCTTGGAAAAGGCGAAGAAATGACAGGTGGTAGAGAAAGAGATTCAATTTTAGCAGATTCTCTTGAGGGAATTATAGGAGCAATTTATCTTGATCAGGGATTAGAAGCTGCTGATAAATTTATTGTCGAAAATTTTAAAGACGATATTGATATTGTTAAATCCGGTAATCATATAAGAGACTATAAAACTCTTTTACAGGAAACTATTCAAAAAAATAGTAATAAACGTCCTGAATATTTTGTAGAAGATGAAAAAGGACCTGATCATAATAAGACATTTATTGTAAGAGTTGAATTTAAAGATAGGATTTTAGGATTTGGTAAGGGTACGAGTAAAAAAGATGCGGAACAAAAAGCAGCGAAGGTTGCTCTTGAAAATTTAGAAGAAATCTAAACTAACTTCCCCGGATTATAATTTTCCGGGGAGTTAAAAATTAGTAGGTGATAATTTGCGTGCAATTAGAGGTGCAATTACTGTAGAAGAAAATACTAAAAATAATATAAAAAAAGCAAGCAAAGAGTTAATAAAAAAAATAATTAATGAAAATAAACTTAATGAAAAAGATATAATAAGTATTACTTTTACAGCTACAGATGATCTTGATAAACTATATCCAGCTGAAGCAATTAGAGAAATTGGTTTTAAATATACTCCTTTGATGTGCTGTCAGGAAATGAAAGTTAAGGATTCTATTTCTAAATGTATAAGAGTAATGCTCTATACAAATAAAGAAATCAAATTAGAGAAAGTAGCACATATTTATTTGAAAAAAGCCAGTAAACTAAGAAAAGATTTAACTAAATAAGTAAAGATAGGTGATTTTATGAAATCTGTTATAGCTATTGATGGTCCTGCTGGGGCTGGTAAAAGTACTATTGCAAAAAAATTAGCACAAAGATTAAATTATAGATATTTAGATACTGGAGCTATGTATAGAGCTGTAACCTGGTATGTAATTAATAATGGCATTGAAATTTCTAATAAACAAAAAATAAGTGAAGTTATTAAAAATATAAAAATATCATTTACTACAGATAATAATGGAAATACTTCGATTTATGTTAATGAAAAAAATATTACTAATGAAATTAGAAAAAATATTATTGATAAAAATGTATCTGATGTCGCTAAAATTTCGCAAGTAAGAAATGAAATGGTAAAAATCCAAAAAAATATAGCAAAAAAAGGGGAAATAGTTGTTGATGGTAGAGATATAGGTTCAAGAGTATTGCCAGACGCGGACTTAAAAATATATTTAACTGCTTCAGTAGAAGAAAGAGCCAGCAGAAGATATAATGAATTAATAGATAAAGGAAATGACAGTGATTTTGAAAAAGTAAAAAAAGAAATAAAAAAAAGAGATTATATTGATAAAAATAGAGAAAATTCTCCACTTACCAAAACAGATGATGCAATCTTAATTGATTCTACTAATATGTCAATTGAAGAAGTTTTAGATAAGATAAGTAGTTTAATAAAAGAAGGTGAGTAATGTGGGCATAATGAATATCTTAGGAAATATTATTTATGGATTTATGTATGGTTCTGCCTGGTTATACTTTACAATAGTACATAATTGGAAAATAAAAGGAAAAGAAAACAGACCTGATGATGGCCCTTTAATTATAATGGCCAATCATATTACTGCTCATGATCCACCAATTGTTGGTAGTATTATGAATAGAAAAGTTTATTTTATGGCTAAAAAAGAATTATTTGAAAATCCATTTCTAGATAAAATATTACGAGCAATAGGTACTTTTCCTGTGAAAAGAGGTAGGCCAGATAGAAGTGCATTTAGAGAGTCATTTAGACTTTTAAATAATAATAAAGTTATTTGTATTTTTCCTGAAGGTACTAGATCTAAAAATGGAGAATTAGGAAATGCAAAAGCAGGTTCGATAATGATTGCTTTAAGAAGTGAAGCACCTATATTACCAGTAGGCATTAAAAAAGATGGCCGTCAATTTAAAATTTCAATAGGAGAGGCATTTACACTTGACGAATTTTACGGTGAAAAATTATCTCGAGATGAAAGAAAAATTGTAGGAGAAAAAATCATGAAAAAGATTGAAAAAGAAATAGAAAAAATTTGATAAAAAATTAAGAATATTATTTTTAAGGAGAAGTACCTTGATAGGTGCTTCTTTCTGTATTATAATATACTTAGTAATGTGTAGTTTTGACCTATAGCTATATTTTTTTGATTAATAAGAAGGATTTTGCTGATAAATGAAGAAAAATTATATAGTGTAGGTTTATTTAACTGTTTTGTTGGAATTGACTTGTTGAGTTGGAAGGAGGTGACAGTGCTGGAAACAATAACTGCGGAAGAAGCTGGATTTTGCTTTGGAGTTCAAAGAGCTGTGGATATAGCAATAGAAGCTGTTAAGAATCATGAGAATAATGATGTATATACCCTTGGACCAATTATTCATAATCCGCAGGTAGTAGAAAAACTTGAGAATTTAGGAGTTAAATCAATTGATTCAATTGATGAAATTGAACAGGGAGTAATAATTATAAGGTCACATGGTGTTGAACCTAAAATATTAGATAAAGCTAAAGAAAAAGGCTTACATATAATAGATGCAACCTGTCCTTATGTAAAAAATGCTCAGAAATATGCTGCTAAATTAGTTGAAGAAGGTTATCAAACCTTTATATATGGTGATAAAGATCATCCAGAAGTTAAAGGAATTTATGGGGCAACCAATAAAAAAGCTACTATTATTAATTCAAAAGATGAATTATTAAATAAAAAAATTAATGATAAAATTGGTTTTGTTGCTCAAACTACAAAATCACCTGTTTCTTATAAAGAATTGATATCTGAAGTTATTATTAAAACAAATGAATTAAAAGTTTTTAATACAATTTGTAACACCACTGAGATAAGACAGAATTCTGCTTTAAATTTAGCAAAAAAAGTGGATGTAATGTTTGTAATAGGGGGACATAACAGTGCTAATACTAATCGATTAGCCGAAATTTGTAGAAAAACAAAAACCCCTACTTATCATATAGAAACTTCTGAAGAAATTGATCCAAATTGGATCGCAGAAAAAGAAAAAATTGGTATAACAGCCGGGGCTTCTACTCCGGATTGGCTAATAAAGGAGGTCATTGAATTTATGAAAGAAGAAGAAAAAGATGTTGAGATGGAAGAGAAAAATGACGAGGTGTTAGAAGAAGAAAATGAAACTTCTGAAGTTGAAGAAACTGAAGAAGTTGCAGAGACTGCTGAGGTTGAAGAGACCGAAGAAGCAAAAGAAACAAAAGAAACAGAAGAAGAGGAAGTAGAAGAATCTGAAGAAGAAACTTCTACTGAAGATGAAGAATTAACTCAAGATGAGATTAAATACAGTGATAATGATATTGCTGATCTCAAAAAAGGTCAGACAGTAAAAGGCACTGTTGTTGAAGTTAATGATGAAGGTATTTATGTTGATGTTGGCTATAAGACTGAAGGTTTTGTTCCTTTAAGAGAATTAGCTCATGAAAAAGTTGAAGATGCTTCAGAATTTGTTGAAGTAGATGACGAAATAGAAGTTGTTGTATTAACAATTGAAAATGATGAAGGTGAAATGATTCTTTCTAAGAAAAGGGCAGATTATGAAAAAGCCTGGGAAGATATTATGGAAGCTTATGAAAATGATGAAATTATTGAAGCTGAAGTTACAAAAAGAGTTAAAGGCGGACTTGTTGTAGATGTTGGAGTACGTGGATTTATTCCTGCTTCTCATGTTGCAATTGGTTATGTTGAAGATCTAGAAGATTATGTTGGTGAAACACTTAAATTAAAGGTTATTGAAGTTGAAAGAGAAAATAATAATGTTGTTTTATCAGCCAGAAAAGTACTTGAAAAAGAAATGGAAGCTAAAAAAGAAGAAACTCTAGAAGATCTTGAAAAAGATCAAACTGTAGAAGGAAAAGTCACTAAATTAGTTGACTTTGGTGCTTTTATAGATTTAGGTGGAATTGAAGGTTTACTTCATATTTCTGAAATGTCCTGGGGTCGTATTGGACATCCATCAGATGTTCTTGAAGAAGGTCAGGAAGTTGAGGTAAAAGTTCTTGATGTTGATAAAGATAATGAAAGAATTTCATTAGGATTAAAACAATTATTACCTGATCCCTGGGAAGAATTCGCAGAAAAACACTATGAAGGTGAAATAATTGATGGTGAAATAACTAAAATCGTTGATTTTGGAGCTTTCATGGAAGTAGAAGAAGGTATTGAAGGTTTAATTCATATTTCTCAATTATCACACAAACACGTAAAAACTGCTGATGAAGTAGTTAGTGTAGGTGAAGAAAGAGAAGCTAAAATAATTAATATTGATCCAGAACAAAAAAGAGTTGGATTAAGTCTTAAAGAATTAGAAGAAAAACCAGAAAAAGATGAAAAGAAATCTAAATCGAAATCTTCAAAATCTAAGAGTAGCAAAAGTAAAAATAAGAACAATAAATCTAAAGATAAAAAAGAAAATGTAGATACTCCATCTGGAGCAACAATTGGTGAATTAGTTGGAGATATTTTTGATGATGAAGAGTAATTAATTAACATAGTAATTATCACCCCCATTTCTGCAATAGAGGTGGGGGTTTTTTATGTTTTATTAGTTATTTGCCTAGTTTAATGAAATATGATATCATCAGCATACAGGAGGCATTTTAAATTTTATGGCTAAAATAAAAAGTATTAAAGAGAATTCCATTTCCTCTAGAATTGGTCTTGAAGCTGGAGATGAGATTCTTTCAATAAATGAAAAAAAAATAAATGATTATATAGATTATCAATTCGAAACTTCTGAACCTTTTTTCACTTTAAAAATTAAAAAAAACAGTGGTGAAATAAAAGAATATGAAGTAGAACGAGAGTATAATGAAATATTAGGTATTACTTTAGATGGAATAATTTTTGATGGTTTAAAAAAATGTAATAATGATTGTATTTTTTGTTTTGTTAAACAACAACCATCTAATTTAAGAAATAGTCTCCTATTAAAAGATGATGATTATCGTTTCTCTTTTTTAAAAGGGAGTTTTATAACTTTAACTAATTTAAATGAAAAAGATTGGCAAAAAATAATTAATAAAAGATTAAGTCCTTTATATATATCAGTACACACAACAAATTCCCATTTAAGAAAAAAGATGATGAAAAATCCTGAAGCAGCTAATATTTTAGAAAATTTACAGAGATTAAAGAATAACAATATAAATTTTCATGCCCAATTAGTTTTATGTCCTGATTTAAATGATGGTGATGAGCTTAAAAATACTTTAAATGATCTTGAAAAATTTTTTCCTAATTTATTATCTTTAGGAGTTGTTCCAGTAGGATTAACTAAATATAGAGAAAATCTAGAAGATTTGAACTCATATAATCAAAAAAAAGCTTTAAATGTTATAAAGATAATAAATAATTACCAGAAAAAATTTAATAATAAATATAATGAAAATTTCTTATATGCTTCTGATGAATTTTATTTACTTGCTGGAGAAAAAATACCAGAATATGATAAATATAATGGTTTTCCTCAAATTGAAAATGGTATTGGTTTAACTAGATTATTGTTAAATGAGC
>DATFIM010000090.1 GCA_035270125.1 Halanaerobiales bacterium
AAAGGAGGTGAAAAAATGTTAGAGTTAAACAAAGATAACTTTGATGAGGAAGTATTAGAATCTGATGGTGTTGTATTAGTAGATTTCTGGGGGGAGAACTGTGATCTCTGTCTTGATCTAATGCCTGATGTTGAAGATTTGGCTGAAGAGTATGGTGATGATGTTAAGTTCTGTAAACTTAATATTAAAGGTAATCGTCGTCTGGCAATGGGTCAACAGGTCCTTGGTTTACCTTCTATTGTACTTTATAAAGATGGAGAAAAGAAAGAACATTTAAGTGGTGAAGATGTAGACCGCGATGCTATAGAAGAGGCAATAAAAGAACTTATTTAAAAGTTCTAGCCGCAGGAGGTGAAAAGATGAAACTTGAATTAGGTAAAATAGAAATAGATGACATCCAATTTGCTAAAAATACTGAGATTGATAATGGTATTTTAAAAGTAAACAAAGATGACTTATTAGCTGAGATAGCTGATGATAGAATTACTTCAATTGAACTAAATATAGTTAGACCGGGAGATAATGTTAGGATTATTCCGGTAAAGGATGTCATTGAACCAAGAGTAAAAGTTGATGGAGATGGAGGTATTTTCCCTGGATTTATTAGTGATAATAAAATGGTTGGAGAGGGAAAAACTCTTGCTCTTAAGGGTGCTACTGTGATGACTACTGGTAAAATAGTAGGATTTCAGGAAGGTATTGTAGATATGTCTGGCCCTGGGGCAGATTATACTCCATTTTCAAAATATAATAATTTGGTTATTACCTGTGAAGTTGAAGAAGATATTGAACAACATGAACATGAAGAAATTTTAAGAATGGCTGGTTTAAAAGCAGCTTCTTATTTAGGAGAATGTGCTAGAGATATAGAAGCTGATGAAGTAGAAACATATGAGCATAAACCATTTTTAGAAGCAGCTGAAGAATATCCTGAATTACCAAAAGTTGGCTATGTGTATATGCTCCAGAGTCAGGGATTACTTCATGATACTTATGTTTATGGAGTTGATGTTAAAGAAATTATTCCAACTATAATTTCTCCAACTGAAGTTATGGATGGAGCTATAATTAGTGGTAATTGTGTATCAGCCTGTGATAAAAATGCAACAATTGTTCATCAAAATAATCCAGTAATTGAAGAACTTTATAAAAGACATGGAAAAGATATTAACTTTATGGGAGTAATAATTACAAATGAAAATGTTACTCTTGGAGATAAAGAAAGATCATCAAATTATGTTGCTAAATTAGCAGAACAAATGGGTATTGATGCTGCAATAGTATCAGAAGAAGGCTTTGGTAATCCTGATGCTGATTTAATAATGAATTGTAACAATCTTGAAGAAAAAGGGATTAAAACTGTTCTGATTACTGATGAATTTGCCGGTAGAGATGGTGCTTCTCAATCACTTGCAGATGCAACACCTAATGCAGATGCAGTTGTAACTGCTGGTAATGCAAATATGACTGTTAATCTTCCTAAAATGGATAAAGTAATAGGTCATCAAAAATTTGCAGATGTGATTGCCGGTGGTTTTGATGGAAGCTTAAATGAAGATGGAAGTATTACTGTTGAAATTCAGGCAATTACAGGTTCAACAAATGAACTTGGTTTTCATAATTTAACAGCTAGAGGATATTAAAAAAATATATGGAGGTGGCTTAAATGTTTGAAGGAAAAAAAGTAGCAATCCTTGGAGACCGTGATGGAATTCCCGGTCCTGCAATCAAGGAATGTATTGAAACTACTGATGCAGAAGTAGTTTTTACAACAACTGAATGTTTCGTCTGAACAAGCGCAGGAGCTATGGATCTGGAAAATCAGGCCAGAATTAAAGAATTAGCCGAGGAACATGGAAAAGAAAATCTTATGGTTATTCTCGGTGGTGCTGAAGCAGAAGCTTCAGGTCTGGCATGTGAAACCGTTACAAACGGTGACCCAACTTTTGCAGGTCCATTGGCTGGAGTCCAGTTAGGGCTCGCGTGTTATCATGTTTTTGAACCAGAAGTAAAGTCTGAAATTGATGATGATGTTTATGAAGAACAAATTAGTATGATGGAAATGGTTCTTGATGTAGATGATATTGTAGAAGAAACTAAAAAATATCGTGAAATGTATTCTGAACATGCTTAAAATAAATTGTCCCAGTTGGGGGTGAAGTTATGAATAACAAAATAAAGATTGTACATTATATAAATCAGTTTTTTGGCCAAATTGGTGGAGAAGAAAAAGCTAATATTCCACCTAGAACTGAAGATGGACCAGTAGGTCCAGGTAATGCATTTAATAATGCTCTTGGTGAAAAAGCTGAAATAGTAAAAACTATTATTTGTGGTGACAGCTATTTTAATGAAAATACTGAAGATGCTAAAAAAGAAATAAAAAAGGTACTAAGTGAGGTTAAACCTGATTTAGTCCTGGCAGGTCCTGCTTTCAATGCTGGCCGTTATGGAATGGCCTGTGGTGGAGTTGCTGAAATTGCAAATGAGGAATTAGATATTCCCGTAATTTCTGGACTTTATCCAGAAAATCCAGGTTATGATATGTATAAAAATTATGCATATTTTGTGGAAACAACTAATTCAGCGGCAGGTATGAGAAATGCTATACCTGACATGGTGAATTTGATAACAAGTTTTATTGAAAAAGATGGTGATTTAGGACGTCCTGAAGAAGAAGGATATTTACCTAGAAATTTAAGAGTTAATGAATTTGCTGATAAAAGAGGAGCTAAAAGAGCTGTTGATATGCTTCTTAAGAAAATTAATGAGGAAGATTTTGAAACTGAATATCCAATGCCTGATTTTGATAGAGTAGATCCTTTAGATCCTATTGAAAATATGGCTGATACTAAAGTTGCTTTAGTAACTTCAGGAGGTATAGTGCCAAAAGGTAATCCTGATCATATTGAATCTTCAAGTGCATCAAAATATGGGGAATATGATATATCAGAATATGTAAATTTAACTTCTGATTGTCATGAAACTGCTCATGGTGGTTATGACCCTGTTTATGCAAACGAAGATCCTGATCGTGTATTACCGGTAGATGTAATGCGTGATTTAGAAGATGAAGGTGTAATTGGCAAACTTCATAATAAATTTTATGCTACTGTTGGTAATGGAACCTCAGTTGCAAATGCTAAAGCTTATGCTCAAGAGATTGCAGAAAAGCTTTTAGGTGATGGTGTTCAGGCAGTAATACTTACCTCTACTTGAGGTACCTGTACACGTTGCGGTGCAACAATGGTGAAAGAAATTGAAAGAGCCGGTCTTCCGGTTGTTCATGTGGCCACAGTAGTTCCTATTTCTAAAACAGTAGGAGCAAATAGAATTGTTCCAGCTGTTGCTATTCCTTATCCTTTAGGAGATCCAGATAAGGCTAAAGAAAAAGAGAAAAAAATAAGAAGAGAAATAGTGGAACGAAGTCTAAAAGCATTACAAACAGAAATTGATGAACAGACTGTTTTTGAAAAAGAATAAATACAAAATATGAGGCTGTGCCTTTTCTAGCACAGTCTCTTTTAACTATAATAAATATAAAATTTTTATGGAGGTGTAAAAATGGATTTTCCAGTAATAAAAGGTTCCAGTTATGTTTTAGTTCATGCTCCAAACACATTAGAAGAAGCAGGTTCAACTCAAACTACAACAAGAGATAAAAATCCAGATGATGATTATTTAAAAGCAATTGATGATCACTTACGTAATTTTGATGAAGTGGTGCAGTATGCTCCCAATCAATGCTATATTGGAAATATGTTACCAGATGAATTAGATGAGATAGATACTCCCTGGTATGATGAAGATAATTTTGCAGATAATGAAAGATACGGTCGTCTGGGAGAAATAATGCCTGAAGATGAATTTTATGCTTTGGTTAAATATGTTGATACTTTTGACTTAGTAAAATTAACACCTGCTTATACTAATAAAGCAAAAGAGATTATTTCTAATCATCCTATTTTAAGTGAAATGGATATTGAATTAGGTGAAGGAGAAGAATTTGAAGAAATAAAAGATTTGGTTGATGCCCATAAAGCTGAGCCTCTTAAGATGGATAGTGAGATAGTTGGATGTGTTAAACAGGCTCATGAAACTGATGTAAATTTAAATGCCCATACTATTTTTGAAAATTTAATGGCTAAAGCTTCAGGGGTTCTGGCTTTAAAGAATCTTGAGAAAAAACATGAGATAGATATGGCTGATATAGACTATATTTTAGAATGTTCTGAAGAAGCATGTGGAGATATTAACCAGCGTGGTGGCGGTAATTTTGCAAAAGCTATTGGAGAAATGGCTGGTTGTGTAAATGCAACTGGTTCAGATGTAAGAAGTTTTTGTGCTGCTCCTGCTCATGCAATAGTAAATGCTGCTGGCCTTGTAAAATCCGGTATTTATGATAATGTTGTTGTTTTAGCTGGCGGTTCTGTTGCTAAGCTTGGAATGAATGGAAAAGATCATGTTAAAAATGATATGCCAATTATGGAAGATACCTTAGGTGGATTTGCAGTTTTAATATCTAAAAATGATGGCGAAAATCCAGTAATTAGAACTGATATAGTGGGAAGACATAAAATTGGTACTGGTTCATCACCACAGGCTGTAATTTCATCTTTAGTTACTGAGCCTTTAGATAATAATGATCTTGGAATTGCTGATATAGATAAATATTCTGTAGAAATGCAAAACCCTGAAATTACCAAACCAGCTGGTGCAGGAGATGTACCTCAATCTAATTATAAAATGATAGCTGCTCTTGGTGTAAAAAGAGGAGATCTGGAGAAAAAAGATCTTATGAATTTTGTAAATGAACATGGTATGCCTGGTTTTGCTCCAACACAGGGTCACATTCCTTCAGGAGTACCTTTTGTCGGTCATGCTCGTGAGATGATAAATAATGGTGAAATGAAAAGGTCTATGATTATTGGCAAAGGAAGTCTATTTTTAGGAAGAATGACCAATCTTTTTGATGGAGTTTCTTTTGTAATCGAAGAAAATACTGGAGAAACTAAATCTAAAAAAGATAATAATGTAAATGAAGAAGAAATAAAATCAATGATCGCTGATGCAATGCGTAACATGGCAGAAAATTTACTAGCTGAATAAATATATAAAGCGAGGTGAAAATATGACTAATCCAAGCCAAAAAAAGGTTGCCCAGGTTTTTAATCAATTAGCTGATGCAATAGAAACCGGGGATTTTGGATCAAAAGCAAAAATTGGATTGACTATTTTAGGTAGTGAACATGGCCCTGGAGAGTTGATTAAAGGCGCGGAACTGGCAAAAGATAAATTTTCTGGAATAGAAATAGTCTTAATTGGTGAAGGTGTAGAAACAGACCTTAATCTAATTCCAGCCTCTAATTTGGAAGAAGCTCATGATAAGATGGATGAAATGTTGGAAAATGGAGATTTGGATGGTGCAGTAACTCTCCATTATAATTTTCCTCTAGGTGTTTCTACTGTAGGAAAAGTAAAAACTCCAGGAATTGGTAAAGAAATGTATCTTGCAACTACTACTGGGACTTCAGCAACAAAAAGAGTTGCTTCTATGGTAAAAAATGCTGTTTATGGATTGGCTACTGCCAGAGCTCTTGGTGATGAAAATCCTTCATTGGGTATTTTAAATATTGAGGGAGCCAGACTTGTAGAACAGAAATTAAGCGAATTAGATGAAAATGGTTATAAAATAAATTTTGCTAAATCAGCAAGAGAAGACGGGGGAGTAGTAATGCGCGGGAATGACCTTTTACAGGGCACACCTGATATTATGGTTACTGATACTCTTACCGGTAATATGTTAATGAAAATGTTCTCTGCTTATACAACTGGTGGTGGTTATGAAGCCAGTGGTTATGGATATGGCCCAGGGGTTGGTAAAGATTATGATAAATTGATTTGCATTATCTCTCGAGCTTCTGGTGCACCTGTAATTGCTAATGCTATTAAGTATGCGGCAATGGCTTCTCAGGGCAAAATTAAGCAAAAAATTAATAAAGAAATGGAAAAGGCAAGAAAAGCAGGTTTGAATGAAATTTTGGAAGAAGTTGAATCTGAACAGAGTTCTGATGCTAGTGTTGAAGAAGTTGAGGCGCCACCTGCTAAGACAACAAATGAAGAAATTCCCGGTCTGGATATATTAACTATTGATGACGCAAAAAATTCTCTCTGGAAAGAAGGTATTTATGCTGAAACAGGAATGGGTTGTACAGGCCCGGTAATTCTGGTAGCAGAAGAAGATACTGAAAAAGCAAGAAAAGTTTTAATCAATAATGACTATATTTCTGATACTGGTTCTGGAGGAAGTTGCTAGATATTAATTTAATTTAATAAATTATTTATGAGGTTGGGTTAATACCCTGCCTCTTTTTATTTGTATTTGTAGTATTTTCATATTTTTGATAAAATTATAGAGAAGTAATATTTTGGGAAGGTGAAAAATATGAAACAGAAATTATTAAGTAAGATTCCTGCTGTAAATGACCTGCTGGATACTGATAGGGTAAAAAATTTTATAAATGAATTTTCCAGACAGGTAGTTTTAGATGGAATTAGAGTGGTTACAGATGAAATCAGAAATGATATTTTAAATAGCTCAGATATGGAGTTGAAAGATTATGATCTAAATAAGGAAGTAATTATTGAAAGAGTTGAAAATTATCTAATAAAGTGGTCTCAGCCTAATCTGGCTCCTGCAATTAATGGAACCGGGGTTATAGTTCATACAAATTTGGGAAGATCATTATTGTCAGAGTCAGCGATTCAATCTTTGACTGAGGTAGCCCGTAATTATTCTACTCTGGAAATAGATAGAAAGAGTGGAGAAAGAGGTTCACGTTATAATAATGTGACAGGATTGCTACAGGAGTTAACAGGAGCAGAAACTGCTATGGTTGTAAATAATAATGCAGCTGCAGTATTGCTAGCTCTTAATACGATTGCTGAGGGAAAAGAAGTAATAATTCCTAGAGGAGAATTAGTAGAAATCGGTGGTTCATTTCGGATCCCTGATGTTATGGAAAGAAGTGGAGCTAAACTTGTTGAAATAGGTGCTACCAATAAAGTTTATTTAAAAGATTATATTAATGCTATAACTGAAAATACTGGTTTATTACTTAAAGTACATACAAGCAATTATAAAGTTGTTGGTTTTACTAAAGGGGTCGAACTGAAAGATCTTGTTGAATATGCACATAAACACGATTTACCTGTAATGGATGATCTGGGTAGTGGTATTTTGGTGGATTTAACTAAGGATGGATTTAATTATGAGCCAACTGTTCAAAAAAGAGTTAAAGCAGGGGCAGATGTTGTTACTTTTAGTGGAGATAAATTACTTGGTGGCCCTCAGGCTGGGATTATTGTCGGTAAGAAAAAATATATTGATAAAATGAAAAAGAATCCGATGACAAGAGCCTTAAGAGTAGATAAATTTACTCTTGCTTCTCTGGAAGCAACTTTAAAAGAATATAAAAATATAGATAAGGCTAGAGAGAATATACCTACTTTGAAAATGCTTACTGAAGATCTTGATAACATAAAGAAGAAAGCTGAGAAAGTATATGATTTAATCCAAAGTAGTGAATTGAGTAATGAGTTTAGGGTTGAAGTGGAAAAAGATATAGCTAAAGTAGGTGGAGGCGCTTTTCCCTTAGAAGAATTAGACACATATATTTTAAAAATAGTTTCTGATAAGTATTCTACCGCAGATTTGAGTTATAAACTGAGAATGAATTATCCACCAATATTTAGTAGAATTAAAGATGACAAATTGATATTAGATTTTAGAACAATTAAAGAAGCTGATTTAGATTATATTATTGAGGCTTTAGAAGAAATAAAATAGGGAGTGGTTTTACTGATGGCTAAGAATTTAATAATTGGAACTGCAGGACATATAGATCATGGTAAAACTACCTTGATTGGGGCTTTAACTGGTGAAGATACTGATAGATTAAAAGAAGAGAAGGAGCGGGGTATTTCCATTGAATTAGGTTTTAGTGAGTTAGATTATGAAGATGGAGTACAACTTGGAATTATAGATGTTCCTGGACATGAAAAATTTATTAAAAATATGCTGGCTGGGGCTGGAGGAGTAGATATTGCTTTACTTGTTATCTCTGCTGATGAAGGTTTTATGGCCCAGACCAGAGAGCACCTGGCTATTTTGGATTTGTTAAATATAAAAAGAGGAATAATAGCTTTGACTAAAATTGATAAAGTTGATGATGAATGGTTAGAGCTTGTAATTGAAGATACTAAAGATAAACTGGCAGGTACTTTTCTGGAAGGTGAAGAAATTATTCCGGTTTCAGGACTAAACAAAAAGGGAATAGATGAGTTAAAGGAAAAGATTCACGATATTGCACTTAGTATTGAAAATAAAGATCCAGCTGACAATGTTTATTATCCTATTGATCGAGTATTTACGCTTTCAGGGCATGGTACGGTAATTACAGGTACTTTAGTTAGTGGTAAAATTTCTGTAGAGGATGAGTTAACTATTTATCCCCAACAAAAGGAAGTTAGAGTTAGGAGTCTGCAGGTGCATAATGAAATGGTTTCAGAAGTTGGCCCTGGTCATAGAGTTGGAATTAATCTAGCTGGGGTTGATAAAGATGAAATTGATAGAGGAGATGTATTGGCTACATCTGATAGCCTTGAAGTAACTGATTTTATTGATGGTAGGTTAAATATTTTAGAAGATTCACCTATGATATTAAATCACGGTGATCGAATTAGATTTCATATTGGAGCTCGTGAAGTTTTAGGTAGAGTTTATATGATCGAAAAGGAACAATTACTACCAGGTGATGAAGGATTAGTACAATTTAGATTGGAAGAAGATATTGTAGGTAGATATAAAGAAAATTTTGTTATTAGACGTTATTCTCCAATGACAACTATTGGAGGAGGAGTAATCATAGATAATAATCCTCCATATCGAAAGAAATTGGATAAAGATGCAGTTAAAGAGTTAAAAATTAAAGAAAATGGCACAAAAGAAGAAAGAATTGCCCTTGAATTAAAACTTGAAGATGAAAATTCTTTAAATAAAAAAGAAATTGCTAAAAGAACAAATATTTCTATAGAAAACATTGAAAATATAATTTCTAAAATGGTTAATGAAGGTGAAATAATTGAGTTTAGCACTACTAATATAAAAACCTATTTGCATAAAAAAACTTATGATTCTATAAAAGAAGAGATATTAGATATGCTTGAAAATTTTCATCAAAATTATTCATTAAGACCTGGTTATCCCAAAGAAGAATTAAGAAAAACCATTTCATTAAATTTAAGTAAAAAAGAATTTGATTATTTGCTGTCTCAATTAGAAGAAAGGGAAAAAATAAAATTAAAAGGTGCTAAAATTGCTTTAAATAATTTTGAGATAGATTATAATACTGAAGAAGAAGAAATAAAAAATAAAATTATTAAAATATTTGAAGATAATTATATGCCTCCAACTAAAGATGATTTATCAGTTAAATTTAATAATGATCAAGAAAAAATATTAGAAGTTTTTCAATCACTTATAAATAAAGATATAATAATAAAAGTAGCGCATAATATTTATTTTTATAAAAAAACAATAGACAAAGCAGAAAAACTATTAAAAAATTATTTAACCAAGAATGAAACAATTGAATTAAGTGAATTTAGAGATATATTAAACAGTAGTAGAAAATATGCTTTACCTTTACTAGAATATTTTGACCAAAAAGATTTTATAATAAGAAAAGAAGATAAACGTAAGTTAAAAAACTAAATTAATAAATTTAAATATATAATTAGCAGTTATTCCTGCAATTAAACCTCCGATAAAGTGACTGGTTATTGCTTTTGATATTAAGTTTCTTCTATTTAGGGCATCCATCATAGCAACATGAGTACTTAAAAAACCACTCCAGCACATGCCCATGGCAGTGAAAACAGCAATTTCATTACCACCAATTATACCATTTGCTAAAAATTTGGGTACTAAAGATAAAGAAGCTCCTACAGCTCCTAAGGCAGTAATAGGAAAAGCTATAGCTTCTGGGTTTTTAAAACCAAAGAGAGGTTTTAATATCGGTGAAAGAAATTCACCGATTTTTGGCAGGAGTTTAACACCTTCAAAAGCATTACCCTGATAACCAGCTTCTGGAGCACCAAAAGTAAGGATCATAATTAATGTGCAAATAACTACAACTCCTGGTATAATACTTAATCCAATATCTACTCCTAATTTTCCACCTTCTAAAAGTGCACTAAGTCCTCTTTCCATGAAATTTTCTTCTAATTCACTTTTATCTTTTTTATTTAGAAAACTTCTTTCTTCCATGTTGTTTAGTTTATTTTCATCAAGATTTTCTTGAGATAGAGTGCTAATATTTATTTGGGCTTTTATCCGATAGTTCATTATTCTTACACTAACTATACTTCCGACAATTGCACCAACATTACCAATTATTGCTTCTGTCATATATCCAAGTCCTGTCATAAAAGTGGTTAAAATAAGTCCCATACCAAATGCAGTACCTAAATTGCAAAGGGCAGGGATTTCGTATTTTTGGAAATAGCCAAGATAACCATCTTCTTTAGCAAGTGAAATTATAGCAGGATTGTCAGAAAGATATGTAGTTATTATTCCTAAAAAAGAAACACCTGGCAAATTATAAATTGGCCGCATTAAAGGAGCAAAAATTTTATTTAATAAATTTATCAATCCAAATTCTGTAGCCATTTTTCCAAAAGCACCAGCAAGTACAGCAATGGCCATTATATAAAAGACGGTATCCATAAGTAATTTGTAAGCAGTTTCCATTAAAGTTGAGAACATATTTCCGATTCCCATATTATATCCAACATAACCAAAAAATAAAATGATAATAGATAAAAATATTATTGTATCTAGATATTTATCTTTAAAATCTGGTTTATTAATATGTTTTGAATTATTGTTAATTTTTTTAGAGTGGCTATTTTTCATATTCAAACCTCCAGGAAATGTAAAAATTATATATTGTGAAATAAGACACATAATATTATAAACTAAATTTATCGAAATTACAATAAAAAAATGCAATTGATTTGAAAAATTAGTTAAGTTTGTTTAAAATAGTAGTGATAGAAGCCATAAAAAAATCTCCTTATTAAAAAGGAGTAATTAAATGTTTTATAGAATTATATGGCGGGAATGTGTGGGAATTGAACCCACCACAGACAGGTCCGCCTGCCTGCCACTGGATTTGAAGTCCAGGGTGCCCACCTTGGGCACAGCCATTCCCATATCACTTTCACTATTATAATATATTTATTTTAAAAAGTAAACCATTTTAATAAAATTTTATATTTTAGGAGGTTGTTAATATTAGTGGACAGGAATTTTATACAATGAATATAGAAAAAATAAAAAAATATTTAAAAATTGATGATAATGATGGTTTATCAGATAAAGAAGCAAAAAAACGTTTAAAAAATCATGGTAAAAATAAATTAAAAAAATCAAAAGGTATTTCTCCTTTAGAAGTATTTATAGATCAATTTAAAGATATAATTGTTATTTTGCTTTTAGCAGCTTCTATAATAGCATTTTTAATTGGTGATTATGTTGAAGGTGTTGCTGTTTTAGCAGTTATTTTAATTAATGCGATATTTGGTTTTATTACTGAGTATAATGCTGAAAAATCATTAGAAGCATTAAAAGAGATGGTGTCTCTAAAAGCAAAAGTTAGAAGAAATGGTAAAATTAAAGAAATTGATGCAGAAAAAGTTGTCCCCGGAGATATTCTTATAATTGATGAAGGAGACAGAGTTAGTGCTGATGCAAGGTTAATAAAAGCAGATAAATTACAATTAAATGAATCAGTTTTAACTGGTGAAGCAGAAACCGTTTCCAAAAAAAGTTCCTTTATTGCTGAAGAAGATACTGCTTTAGCTGAGAGAAAAAATATGATTTATATGGGAACATCAGTTACAAGAGGTAATGGAGAGGCTTTAGTAACTGCTACTGGTTCTGAAACTGAAATGGGACAGATTAGTAATCTTTTAGATGAAACTGAAAGCGATAAAACCCCATTAGAAGAAAGACTGGATACAATGGGCAAAGCACTTGTAAAATTAACTTTAGTTATTGCAGTTATTGTGACTGGTATTGGGATTTTAGTTGGTAAACCTGTCATAGAAATGTTAAAAACAGGAATTGCTCTGGCAATTGCAGCAGTACCTGAAGGTTTACCAATAGTTGCAACAATTACTTTAGCAGTTGGCATGAAAAAAATGGTGGAAAATAATGCTTTAGTTAGACGCTTGCCTGCAGTAGAAACTTTAGGTTCAACAACAATAATATGTTCAGATAAAACTGGTACTATAACTGAAAATCAAATGACATTAAAAAACATATATTTAGGTAATAATGATATTGAAGTAGGTGGGACAGGTTATAAACCAGAAGGAAGTTTTTATTTAAAAAATGGGAAAGAGATGTCTTCTCAAGTAAAAGAGGATTTATCATTATTTTTAAAAGCTTCCAGTCTTTGTAGTAATGCAACTTTAACAAAAGATAGTGATCAATGGAAAATAATAGGTGATCCAACAGAAGGTGCTTTAGTAACAGCTGCTCAAAAGTATGGTTTTAATAAAGAAGAAAATGATAATTATCAAAGGTTAGAGGAAATTCCGTTTGATTCTGAACAAAAATACATGGCTGTTTCTTATCAATATAAAGATGATGATAACTATGTATTTGTTAAAGGTGCACCATCAGTAGTTTTGGAAATGTGTAATTATGAATTAATTAATGGAGAAAAAATAAATTTAAGTTCTGAAAGAATAGATGAATTGAAGAATAAAAATATTGAAATGGCTAAAAGTGGTTTGCGTTTATTAGCTGTTGCTTATGATAGTGCTGGAAAAGCAGATTCAGAGGATAAGATAGAAAATAGAATTAATTCAGGTTTAATATTTTTAGGTTTAGCCGGAATTATGGATCCGCCTAGAGAAGAAGTAGTATCATCTATAAAAGAAGCTCAAACAGCTGGAATTATAACAAAAATGATTACTGGAGATCAAAATGATACAGCATTATCAATAGCTGAAAAAGTAGGAATTCAAAATGCTAACAAAGCTTCAATTTCTGGTCAGGAAATTGACAAAATGACAGAAGATGAACTTAGTGAAAGTATTGAAAGTAATTCTGTATTTTCTCGAGTTTCTCCAAAAAATAAACTACAAATTATTGAATCATTAAATAAGAAAAATGAAATTACTGCTATGACTGGAGATGGTGTTAATGATGCTCCAGCCTTAAAAAAAGCTGATATTGGAGTAGCGATGGGTAAAAGAGGCACTTCAGTTGCTAAAAGTGCTTCAGATATGGTATTATTAGATGACAGTTTTAGTACAATTGTTAAGGCAATTAAAGAGGGAAGAGCTATATTTGATAATATTCAGAAATTTATCTACTATTTATTTTCAAGTAATTTAAGTGAAATTATTTTTATATTTTTAGGTATTGTTTTACAGGTTCCAATGCCATTACTTGCTTTGCAAATTTTATGGCTTAATTTGGTTGTTGATGTATTTCCTGCTTTATCATTAGGCTGGGAAACAGAAGAAAAAGATATAATGAAAAGACCACCTCGAGATCCTGATAAATCTATCCTTACTAATAAATTTAAGAAAAAAATATTATTTCATAGTACAATAATAGCTTTAGGTCCTCTTATAACTTTTCTTATAGTTTTAAATAATGGTCATTCAATTGAATTAAGTAGAACTGTAAGTTTTGCAGTATTATCTTTTACTCAATTATTCCATGTGTTTAATGCCAGGAGAAAAAATGGGTTTGGTTTTGATAAAACTGTATTTAAAAATTTTTATTTATGGCCAGCTATAGCATTAAGTATATTTTTTCAACTTATAGCAGTCTATAATCCTTTTTTGCAAAATATATTATCAACTAAAGCAATACCACTAAATATGTGGCCGGGAATTTCTCTTGGATTTATTATTCCAATAGTAATAATTCAAATATTAAATATAAAAAATAGAAATTAGAAGGGTGATATATAATTATGGAAATTAAATATTTAGCAGATAGTAAAGAAAATATTCAAAAAGTAATAAACTGGTTATATGGTCAATGGGGCCATAATTATGAATATGGTAAAAAAGTCTGGACAGAAAGGGTTAATAATCGTTTGGATAAAAAGACTGTTCCTACAACTTTTGTAGCTATAGAAAATGGAGATGCAGTTGGAACTGCCTCACTTATAGAACATGATATGGATACAAGAAAAGACTTAACTCCCTGGCTGGCAGATGTTTATGTTAAAAAAGAAAATAGAGGTATGGGTATAGCTTCAAAATTAGTAAACAGAGTTATTGAGGAAGCAAAAGAAATAGGGATTTCCAAATTATATTTATATAGTAGAGAAGCAGAAGGATTATATAAGAAATTAGGCTGGAAAGTAATAGAAAGAACCAACTATTATGGAGATGAAGTTCCAATAATGATATATGAAATTGACTAAGGGTTTAAATATTGTTTTATATAGTATATAATACAATATGTTATAAAGTTTAGTAATAAAACTATAATAAACTATAATAAACAAAATAATAGGAGGAAATATTTATATGAAGATTGGTATCGTTGGTTTACCTAATGTAGGTAAATCCACATTATTTAATGCAATGACTCAAGTACAGGCAGATGCAGAAAATTATCCATTTTGTACTATAGACCCTAATATCGGTGTTGTAAAAGTTCCTGATGAAAGATTAGAAGTTTTAAATGAAATGTATGAACCAAAAAAGAAAACACCAACAATGATAGAATTTGTTGATATTGCAGGACTGGTAAAAGGTGCTAGTGAAGGAGAGGGTCTTGGTAATCAATTTTTAGCTCATATTCGAGAAGTTGATGCTATAGCTCAAGTGGTTAGATGTTTTACTAATGAAGATATTGCCCATGTTGATGGTGAACTCGGACCAAAAAGAGATATTGAAACAATAAATACTGAATTGATGTTAGCAGATCTTACTACAGTTGAGAAAAGATTAGAAAAAGCTGAAAGAAAAGCGAAAAGTGGTGCAAAAGAAGATTT
Organism: Halanaerobiales bacterium; assembly: GCA_035270125.1. Lineage (NCBI taxonomy): Bacteria > Bacillati > Bacillota > Clostridia > Halanaerobiales > Halanaerobiales bacterium. The sequence goes on from DATFIM010000090.1 coordinate 15,099, forward strand.
GAAAGAAGTTGAAGAACTAAAAAAATTAAAAAATGCTTTAGAAACTGGTAAAAATATAAGAGAACTTCAATTTAATGATATTACCAATAATTTAATAAAAGAATTACAATTACTCTCAGCTAAACCGATAATATACGTTTGTAATATCAATGAAAATGAAATTAATAATCCGGAAGATAATAAATATGTAAAAGAAGTAAAAGAACATGCTCAAGAAGAGGGAGCAGGAGTTGTAAAAATAAGTGCAGAAATAGAAGCAGATATTGCTGAATTAGATGATGAAGATAAAGAATTATTTTTAGATGATCTAGGTTTAAAACAATCAGGTCTTGATACTTTAATAAAAGAAGGGTATGATCTTTTAGATTTAATTACATTTTTTACCGCCGGAAAAAAGGAAGTTAGAGCCTGGACCGTAAAAAGAGGATCAACTGCTCCAGAAGCCGCTGGAAAAATCCATACAGATATGCAAAGAGGTTTTATTAGAGCAGAAGTAGTAAGTTATAAAGATCTAATAAAAGCTGGTTCTATTGCCGATGCAAGAGATGAAGGATATTTAAGGTTAGAAGGTAAAGATTATATTGTCAAAGATGGAGATGTATGTTTCTTTAGATTTAATGTCTAAATTTATAAGCCAACCAGTGAGGTGATAATTATGACTGATTTTATTAATTTTTTTCGTAATGAATTCTTTCCTGATTTTATAAAATTTTTAAATCGAATTTTAGAAGCCTCATTTAATCTACGTTTAACTTATAATCAATTAGCAATTATTGGTGGGCTTTTTTTATTAATGATTCTATCTTTAATGGTTGAAATGATAAAAAAGGCAATTCCACTAATTATCCTTTTTATAATAATATATTATCTAGTTTATGGAAATTTATCTTTTATTAAAGATTTAGTTACTACAGTTGATAACTAAAGGAGGAAAAATTATGCTTATTATTGATCGTTTTGAAGATGAAATAGCAATTATTGAAAGTTCTGAAGGTAAATGTGAATTACCCAAAAGTGAATTACCTCCTGAAAGTGAAGAAGGAGACGTTTTAAAAATAACTGTTGATAAAAGTAAAACTTCATCTAGAAAAGAAGCTATAAAAGAACTGAGCAAAAAATTATTTGAATAGACAGAAATAGTTGACATATGTTCATATCCTCTATATAATTAAATATAGATAAAAATCATTTATATAGAGGAGGTAGAAAAATGAAAAAAAGAGGTAAAGGACAGGGGCGAAGAAATAAAGGACTGGGTCCTCAGGGAAAATGTGTTTGTCCTGATTGTGGAACAGAAATTGCTCATCAACGAGGAATCCCCTGCTATGAACAAAAATGTCCAGAATGTGGTAGTACAATGGTTAGAGCAGAATTAGCGAATGAAAATATTAGGGAAAACAATCAGTCTGCTCATACGAGTTCAAATGATAGTATTCCAACTATTAATCAAGAGAAATGTACTGGTTGTGGTCAATGTATAAATACCTGTCCTTTTGATGCTATTTCATTAGTAAATGGAAAGGCTGAAATTGATTCTTCTTTATGTAGAAGTTGTAATAAGTGTATTAGATCCTGTCCGGTTAGAGCTATTACTTCTTAAATATTAAAACCCTTTAAAAGCTCTAAGTTGATAGCTTTTAAAGGGTTTTTTTATATAATAATATTAAGGGAGGTGTTTTCATGAATTTATTACAAAATCTTAATTTTGTTTTTGTTTTTCTTTTAATTTTATATTTTATACCTTTTTTAATAGGTTATTTCCTCAAAAAAAGTAATGATAATATCTATATTAAGGGGTCAAATATTGTTGAACAGGGTCTGGTTGATCCAATTACTATTAAATTAGATAATAAAATTAAAAACTTTAAAAATGAGTATAAAAATAATAAAAATTATTTATCATATTTTAGCATACTTTTTTTGGAAAAATTTATAATAAAAGCTATAATTACAAGAATTATATATGGTTTTATATTTATTATTCCTATTTTTCTAACTATTTGGAATGGTTTTAGCAGGGGAGTTTTTGTCATACCTCATAAAAACAAAGTATTAATGCCAGTAATTATTGAAGATATAAGTTATATTTTGGCTGCTGCAATAGGAGTTAACTTTGGAGCACAAATATTTGATTTTTTACTTTTAAAATCAAAACTTAATTTATCATTATCTCCATTATTAGCTAATTATTTTGTTTATCTTATATTAATATTAATACTTCTGACAACATTTGAAACAGCAGTTAGTATCTGGCATAAAAACAACTCAAACTAAAAGTTTATTTTCTTTCTTTTTTTATTTTTCCATTTTGCATAAATTAAATTAAATATTATTATTATTATACCAATAACTGCAGTCATTATTATACTTATATAACGGGGATCAGCTTGATATCTCTTTAATATTATACCTATGTAAGCCCAGATTACTACTAAAGCATACATTGAATCTGCTTTATTTAAAGTATTCAAAATTGTGATAATTACCCCAGTTATTAAAACAATAATAGTCCAGGTTACTTCTGATAGTCCCCAACCACTCCAGTTTATTGAAACCAACCAGGCAGTAATATTTGCAATAGTAGCAATAGTGATCCATCCTAAGTAAAGGCTAAATGGTATATTAACAAAATATTTTTTAGTTTTTTTGAAATTATTATTTCCAATATTTAATCTTAAATAAATAGCAATTAAACTAAGTAAAAGAATAAGCATAAAAATAAGAGATATAAATACCCTCAAATGATGCCAGGCAAAAATCCAACCAATGTTTGCTAGAGAAGAAATGAAAAATAGCCAGCCAATATCAAAAACAAATTTTGGAGTTTTACTGAGCCTATTAATTAAACCTTTAGATTGATATATTGTAAAACCTAAAAGGAATAAGTAAATTACACCCCAGATAGAAAAGGTTATACCTGCTGGAACAAATAAGTTTGGATACATATCTGATAATTCTCCGGTATTATAACCATTTAAAGGTAGATAATTAGCTAAAAAATTTGCAGTTATAACTCCTATGAAGGCAATAATATTTGCAATTTGATATTTTTTTCCTTTTTTCATAGTAACACTCCTTATTAAATAATTATTACATAAAACTTCTTTGTTAATATATAATTAGACAATTTTACTATTTTTCCTGCTTCTAAACTATTTTAATTGATATATTGCTAGATATTTACTATAATAAATAAATACAGTTACATAATATTATTAATAATAATTATATAGTTGATTGGAGGCAATACATGAAAAAAAAGCCCCTGGCCAGTATAATGGAATCTAAATTCAAGAAATTAGTAATTATATTTTTCGTATTTTTTACAGCTATTTTATTACTGGGAAGCTTGCTTTTATATAATAATTTTTTTGAAAGTGCTAAAAAAGATGTTTATAATGATATAAATTTTTACTTTATGGAACTTGATAATAATTTTTCTGTAATAGAAAGTAGAGTTAATGATATTTTTAGAGATGAATTAAATAATATATATGAGAATTATGGAGATGAAGATTTTACTGAAAATAATAAACTGTCTAATATTGAAAAAAGAATAAAAAGAATAGAGGCTTTAAATAATAATATTAAAATTGATGATTTGAATTATTATTTAATATCTGATAATGGAAAAATAATTGATAGTAATTTTAAAAAAGATATAAATTTAGATTTATCAAAAGATGTTGAAATATGGGAAAATATAAACTCTTTAGAAAAAGGAGAAATTTACCTGGATTCATTTGATGATGAAAAAAGAAGTAATGATGTTAATATATATTCGTATTTAAAGTTAGATAATGGTAATATTTTCGAGTTGGGCCTATCATTTTCTAATATAAATTTAATTATTAAAAAACAATTAAATTATTTATTGAGTGATAAAACTACAAATATTTCATTATATACAGATGGTTTTACACCTTATTTTAATAATGAAAATAATTTAGAAGATAATGAAAAAAAGATTTTTCAAAATTCTATTGAAAATAATAAAATGATTGAAAAAAATACAGGATTTTTTACAAAAAATTATTACCGTGGTTGGAATAATAATTATGGAAATAGGTTTGTTAAAGTAAAGGTTGAATATAATTTATATAAAAATGCCATATATACAATGCTATTAATTTTTGTATTTGTTTTAGGTTTTCAATTATTTTTACATTACAGTTTTAAAGATATTGTTGGAAGTGTAACTAAACCTATTAAATATCTATCTAAAAATATGAATGAATTTAAAATAAATGAGAATACAAACTTTAATATCGATAGTTCAAAAATAAAAGAAATTGACGATATTCAACATAATTTCAAAGAAATGACAGAAGAAGTAAATATAAGTTATGATCAATTAGAAGCATATAATAAAGAGATTATGAAAAAAAATAAAAGATTGAATCAAATCAACAAAGCTCTTGATACTAATAAAAGAAAATATAAAAGTTTATTTAATAATATGTTGGATGGCTTTGCATATTATAAAATCAATTATGATGAAAGTATGCAGGCAGATCATTTAGAACTTATAGAAGCTAATGATGCTTTTGAAAAAATATTTAACTTAGAATCTAAAAATAATAAAGACAACTCAGAAAACCATTTTCCTATTTCTAAAGAAATTATTTTGGATAAGTATAATAAAATAATACAGGGAGAAAAGGATAATTTTAAATTTGAAAAATATTATAATGAAAAAGATCGTTGGCTTAATATAAATATATTTAGTACTTATAAAGGATATTTAGCTATAGTAATTTCTGATATCACTGAATTTAAAAAATCTAAAAAAGAAGCAGAAAAATTAAGTATAAATCTTGAAAAAATAATATCATTAACTTCTACATTGGCAACTAATGAATTAGATGAAAATGATTTTTTGAAAAAATTATTAAAAACAGCTGTAGAAGTTATACCTGAAGCAGATTATGGAACAGTGTATAAGAATAAAGATAATAAAGTTAAATTTGTACATGCAATAGGTCATGATTATGATAAGTTTAAAGATCTTTCTATTGATGAAAAGTATTTTTATAATGATAATAAAGAGATAGAAGTTATAGAAAATATAATGGAAAATAATGAAACAAAATTTGATAGTGAAAATCTTCATATTTTAAAAAGTGGCCAAAAAGATATAAAAGAAACGATGACCTTTGATCTCATTATAGATAATAAGGTTGTAGCTGGACTAAATATTGATATTAAACTTGAAAGCGAGAAAAAATTTGATGAATACTCAAAAAGATTATTTAAATCTCTAAAAAATATTTCTACTTCTTTTTATAAAATGCGTAAGTATAACATCCTACAAAACAAATTTACTAGAGAATTAATACTTTCAATAATAAGAATGCTAGAAATTCATGATCTTTATACCAGAGGGCATTCAGAAAAAGTTGCAAATTTATCTAAAGATATTGCGAAAGAATTAGGATTATCTGAAAGAAAAGTAAATGATGCTTATTGGGCAGGAATGGTTCATGATATAGGAAAAATATTGATACCGGATTATATTTTAAATAAAGAATCACCTTTAAAAGATAATGAATTTGAAATAATAAAAAAACATTCAATTTGGGGTTACCAAACATTATCAGCTACAGAAGATCTGCAAAATATAGCTCGTTTTGTTCTTTTTCACCATGAAAGATGGGATGGAAAAGGTTATCCACGGGGACTTAAAGGTGATAAAATTCCTTTGATTTCAAGAATATTAGCTGTGGCTGACGCCTGGGATGCGATGACAACTGATAGAGCTTATAGAAAAGCATTGTCTGACAAAGAAGCGATTGAAGAACTGAAAAATAATAAAGGTGAACAATTTGATCCTCAAATAGTAAATGCATTTTTGAAAGGCCACTTATCTTAAAAGTGGTCTTTTTTTGTTTTATATTAAGGAGGAATTTTCTTTCCCATACAGAAGTTTGTATATTAGGTACTAGTTTTAGGAAGGAAGATTTTAAAATGCTAAAAATTTATAAGGGTCCAACCGGTACTGGTAAAACTTCAATATTAGAAGAAAAGTTTAGAAAATGCTCTTTAAATAATGGTACTAATGAAAATATAGTTTTTTTAAAAAATGCAAGTAGTGTTAAGAACTGGAGAAATAATCTTGATTTAGAATATTTAGGTCCACTTAATATTTTTACGTATTTTGGTTTTATTCAAAAAGAAGTTAAAGATAGATGGCCTTATATTGAAAAAAATATAAAAGGGGTAAGAAATAAGATAGAACCAACTTTTATGAATGTAGAGACTGCTCATTTTGTGATGAGTAAGTATGTAGAAAAAAAACGAAAAAATAATGAGATCTTTGACTATATTAATGCTACTTCCTCTCAAATAGCAGTACAATTAATTGATAACTTAAATTATGGAGAAATGAATTGTCTTAATTTTAAGGAAATGAAAAATAGGTTAATTAACTGGGCTGGTGAAGATCAACAAAAACGCAAAATATTCAAAGAATCAATCAATATAATGAAAATATTCCGAGAATTTTGTATTAAAAATAAAGTAATAGATTATTCATTATTAGTTAATTTGTATAATAATCATTTATTAAAAAATGAAAATTATTTAAGCAAACTAAAAGAAAATTATACCAATATTATTGTTGATGATTTAGAAAAATCAGTTCCTGCTGCTCAAAATCTATTTGAAATTCTTAGTGATAATTCAAAAAATTCTTATATGGCTTTTAATCCTGAAGCAGGTATTAATAGGTTTTTTGGTGGTAATCCTAATTTAGCTAAAAATAAATTTTTAAGTAATGGAGAAGTAATAGAACTAAATAATTCTTATACTTCTACTGAAGAATCTAGAAATTTAGCAAAAGAATTTAAAATGAAAGTTTTTAATAATAAAAAAATATTAGAAAGCAATTATATAAAAGGGGAAATTGACACTGAATTAAGAGGAGATATGTTTATAGAAACAGCTCAAAAAATAATAAAATTAATAGAAAAAGGAGTCAAACCTGGAGAAATCGCATTAATTGCTCCTCATATTGATAAGGTAATGGAATTTACTTTTAACCATTATTTTAAAAATCATGGTTATAAATTATATAATTTTACTAATTCTAAAAGATTAGTAGATATTCCATTTGCTCAGGCACTTATTACTTTGACTTTATTGACAAATCCTGATTGGAATATTAATTTAGATTATTCTTCTTTACATCAAACTATTAGTTTGCTTCTTGATATTGATCCAGTAAGGAGTAGTTTGATTACAGAGGAAATTTTCAAAAACGCATATATTTTACCAAAAATTAACAGTCTTTCTTTGAGAGAAAGAATTGGTTTCAATACTGCGGAAAAATATGATCATCTAAAAATTTGGATTGATGAAAAGAAAAATCAGGAATTGGATGTCGCCCATTTTTTTCAATTAGTTTTTGGAGAACTATTAGCACCACTGTCTCCAGATGATGAAGATATTTTAGCCTGCAGACAAATGATTGATTCAGTTAACAAATTTAAAAATGTAGTTGAAAGTTTTAAAGATTTCAACCAAAAAGAACTGGGAAAAGATTTTATAGAAATGATATATAATGGGACAATTGCTGCTGAAGTTCTTTTCCAAAATGAGCATACTGATGATGAAATTATTTTAGCAACTCCCTATAAATTTCTTCAAAGTCCTCAAATTGATTCTGTAAAATATATATTTTTATTAGATATATCCAGTAATAATTGGCTTAAAAGTATAGCAAAAGAATTATCTAATCCTTATATTTTTTCACCACAATGGAAAAATAATAAAAATTGGGATGATGAACTTGATCAGAATTTAAGAAAAAAACAATTAGTAGAATTCTTGCAGAGCATTATAAGCAAGTCAAAAAAAGGTATTTATTTGAATGATAGTTATTTAAATAGTCGTGGTTGGGAACAGGAAGGAAAATTATTTGATTGGTTGCAATTTAATAATGAGGTGGTATTAAATGATTAAGCTGAGAAAAGGGCAGGATGAAGTGGCTCAATATAGAGAAGGTTATATGGCAGTACCTGCTGTTCCCGGTGCAGGTAAGACTACTGTACTTGCCTATCTTGCAGCTGATTTAATTGCGGAAAATGAATTAACAAAAGGTAAATTATTAATAGTAACCTATATGAATTCAGCAGTTGCAAATTTTAGGAATAGAATAGGAAATTATCTGGAAGAAAAAGGTCTTTCACGTAATAGAGGTTATGAAGTAAGGACTTTACACTCTCTTGCTTTGAATATATTAAAAGAAAAACCAGAATATATGTTAATTAATGATGAGTTTAGAATAATTGATCCCCAACATAAAGGAAGGATACTTGGAGATGTAATTGATGGATGGTTAACAGCTAATCCCAAAAGAAGCCTTAAACATTTTAGTTATCATCCTGCTGAAGGTGGTTTTAATCGAGCAGAAGATCGCTGGAAAGAGAGAGATTTTTATAATTTTATCAAATCAATGATTTCTTATTTGAAACTATATAATTTCAATAGAAATAAAGCTATATCTCTTAATAGTAGTTTGAAAAATGACTCCTATTTAAGTTGGGCTTTGGAAATTTTCGCTAATTATGACCGGTTATTACATAAGGAAGGCATGCTAGATTTTGATGATTTAATTATACAGGCTTTAAATTTACTTAAAAATGATGATAAACTCCAAGATAGATTATCTAATAAATTTTCTTATGTTTTTGAAGATGAAGCTCAGGATTCAAATCATGTATTGAGTGAAATATTAGAAATTCTTGCTGGTAATGATGGTAATCTAGTTAGAGTTGGTGATTCAAATCAATCAATTATGGGTACTTTTACTTCTGCAGATCCTGAAGTTTTTCGTTCTTATATTGAAAGAGACGAAGTTAAGAGGAAGGATATTCTTTATTCGAGTAGAAGTACTATCGATATTATTAACCTGGCAAATCATTTAGTGAAGTGGGTAGTAAAAAATCATCCATTAGAAAAATGCCAAAATTCGTTAGAAGAAAAATATATAAAGGAAGTTCCAGCTGATGATCCTGCTCCTAATCCAATTACAGAAAATTATACAATAGGACATAAAACTTTTATTGATTCAGAAAAAGAAATTAAAATGATAGCAAAAGAAGCTGTAAAACATGTAAAAAATAATCCTGAAAATACTGTTGGTATTTTGGTTCCATCAAATTATACTGTTGATGAACTGGCTACTTATCTCTCTAATTATGATATAAAATTTGAAAAAGTTAGTAATAGATATAAAGAAAAGATGAATGTAATCAAAAATTATCGATCATTAGTTAATTATTTGGCAGAACCACATAATATAAATTACTTTATGGTTTGTTTAAAAGAAATATTTATTCCTAAATATTTTAAGGATATCGAAGATGATAAATTTATGGAAAAAATTTTTATGAAATTTAATCTTGAAAATATATTTTATCCAATTGGGGGAAAAGAAAAAAACAAAAAAACATTATTAGAAACTGTCCCAAATAAATATAGAGATAGTTTTAATAAAATGATTGAAGAGATATCATATTATTTAGATGCAAGTATTAATCTTCCTCCTGATGAATTGATATTATTTTTAGCTGAAAGAATGGAATTAAAAGAGGAAGAATTAGCTATTGTTCAAAATATGGCATTAAATATAAAAAGTGAATTAAATTTGCATCCCAATTGGAAACTAAAAGATATTGCAGATGAATTTACAAGATTACAGGATAGTTTTGAAAGATTTGCTAAAAAAATATATGAACGTAAGGGTTTTGAACCTAAAAAGGGTGTCATCACCATAACAACAGTTCATAAAGCAAAAGGTATGGAATGGGATACAGTTTTTTTATCATATCTTACAGATGATTATTATCCTTCAACTATTGAAGATAAATTTAGAGGTGAATATTATTATTTAAAAGATGAATATAGTAATCCGAAAGCAATGGCTAAAGCAGAGTTAGAGTATTATTTAAATGAAGAAAAATCAAAAAACCCAAAAAATATTGCTAGAATAGAACATATAAGTGAAAGATTACGGCTGTTATATGTGGGAATTACAAGAGCAGAAAAAAATTTGTTTTTATCTGCTCACAAAAAAGTAATTTATGATAATGGTAGCAAAGAGGTAGATGAAGCTTTACCTTATAAAATATTAAAAAGGTTTATTGATAAGGAGAAATCTAAATATGAAAAAAAATAATTTAGATGATTTATTTTTTAGTCAACTATCACTAAAAGTTTATGAAAATTGTCCTCTTAAGTTTAGAAGACGTTATTTAGATGGTCTTTATTGGCCTGCTGATTGGAGTGATAATTATTCACAAAAAGAAATTGTTGAAAAAGGAAAAAAATTTCATTTAATAGCTCAAAGATATTATAAAAGAGGAGAAAATATTCAATCAGATATAACTCCTGAAGATTTAAGTGGTTGGTTTGAGGAATTAAAAAGTTTTAGACCTTATAATAATCTTGCTGAATTTTATCCTGAACATGAGTTAAGAATAAATAAAAATGATATTAAATTAGTGGCTAAATATGATCTATTATATATAGATAAAAAATCAAAAAAAGTTATAATATATGATTGGAAGACTACTAAAAAAAGGTTTAATAATAATAAATTAATAAATAATTTACAAACAAAGGTTTACCTTTATGTCCTGGCTGAAACAGGGAAGTTTTATTATTTTGATGATAGTATTAATTTTGATAGGATGAGTATTATCTATTGGAATCCAAGATTTCCTAAACAGGCAGCTAAAATTAACTATAATGAAAAAAAATTTAAAAAGGATAGAGAATTTTTAAGAAAGAAGATTAAAGAAATAAAAAATCTTAAATATGATGATTTTAAAAAGACCAAAAATGAAAAAAAGTGCAGGTTTTGTGAATATCGACCAATTTGTACTGGTAAAAAAGCTAAAAGTATTAAGGTTGAAGATGATGATATTGACCTTGAAATTGATTGGGATAATATTGATGAAATGTCTTTTTAATAAATAAAATTTCAAGGAGAGATTTTATGAAAATTAAAATGGATAATGAGAAAAAAATTCCAGAATGGCTGTATGAAGAAGTTAATAATGATAATATTTTAGCCAAAATATTATATAATAGAGGTATTAATAGTAGAGATGAAGTTAAAAAGTTTTTAGATAATAAAAATTATAAACCTACTTTGCCTAATGATTTTCCAAATATGCAAGAAGGTGTAAAAAAAATAGTTGATGCTATAGATAAAGATGAAAAAATTATGGTTTATGGCGATTATGATGTAGATGGAATTACTTCAACTACTATTTTAGTTACTTTTTTGCAACAACTTGGAGCAAAAGTGGATTATCATATACCAGATAGATTTGAAGAGGGTTATGGGATGAACAAAGAGATAATAAAAAATATAAAAGGTGATATTGATCTTATATTAAGTTGTGATTGTGGGATTTCTAATTATGAAGAGGTAAGATTAGCAAAAGAACTGGGAATTGATGTAATTATAACCGATCATCATGATTTACCTGATGATTTACCCCCGGCTGATATTATACTTACTCCTAAATTTTTTAACAAAGAACATCGAGCTTATTCCCTTCCTGGCGCCGGAATGGCTTATTATTTAGTTAAGGGAATAATAAATTTTATTAATAATAATTCTAATTACAAAAATATATATAATTCTGAAATAAAGAGAAATCAATTTTTGGACTTATTAGCTTTGGCAATAATTGCTGATGTTGTTCCTTTAAAAGAAGAAAATAGATATTTATTAAAAAAAGGACTAAAATTTCTTAAGGAGACAGAAAGAAAAAGTTTAAATAAGTTATTTGAATTAAGTGGCATAAATAAAAAATTAATTAATGAAGAAGATATTGCTTTTAGAATAGCTCCAATACTTAATGCTGCAGGAAGAATGGAAAATGCTGATATTGCTGTAGAGATGTTTCTTGCCAGAGATGAGAAAGAAATAGAAAAATTGGCTAATAAATTAATTAAAATTAATAGTAGGAGAAAAGAAATCCAACAAAAAATAATTGAAGAAGCAGAAGAAATGATAAAAGATCAATTTAGTAATAAAGATAGTGCTATTATATTATACCAGCCTCATTGGCATGAAGGGCTTTTAGGGATAGCAGCCGGTCGACTGGCTGAAAATTATAATTTGCCGGCTTTACTTATGACATTAAAAGAAGATGGAAAAACTATAACTGGTTCAGCACGTTCTATAGAAGAAATTCATATTAATAATAAACTTAAAAAGGTAAATAAATACTTAATTAAATATGGAGGTCATGCAGGAGCGGCAGGGTTTTCACTTCAAAGAGATCAATATACAATTTTCAAAAAGAAATTATCCTCCTTACTGGAAGATGAATTAAGTAAAATTTCACGAGAGGAAAGTATAAAAGTTGATGCCAAAATAAATTTAAATGAAATTGATATAGAAAGTTACTATTCCTTAAGAAAATTAGCTCCTTTTGGAGAAGAAAATCCTAAGCCATTATTCATTACAAAAAATTGTCAATTTATAAAAAGTAGAAGTTTTAGTAATAATAAACATAAAAGATTGGTTGTTGAGCAAAATAATGTTAAAAAAAATGCTATCTGGTGGTGGGCAGGAGAAAAAAAAGCACCTGAAGAATCAAATTTAATTTATAATATTGATCTAAATAGATTTAGAGGCAAAGAAAATATTCAATTAACAGTTAAGAATATCATAGATGCAAAAGAAAGTGGGCAAAGTAATAATAAATATGATTATTTAAACAGTCTTCGGATCCTTGATTATAGAAACTGGAAAGAAAGAGAGCATATTGAAGATAAGTTATCTAAAATTGAAAATGCAGTTTATTATCAAGAGGGATCAAATAGTAGTTATTACAAACCAGTGATTGACCGTTACGGAATAGGAGAAAATAATAAATTGGTTTTAATATCTTTCCCTCCTTCTCTTTCTATATTAAATGATTTAATTTATAATAATGAGCCATCAGAAATTATCCTGGCTTTTAATAAAAAAGATTTGAAAGAAAAAGAGGGATTTATTAAAAGATTAACCGCTATTCTCAAATATATACTAAAAGAAAAGAATGGAAAATTAAAAATAAATGAAATTGCAGTATTAACAGGTGAATTGGAAATAACAGTAGAAGTTGCTTTAAAATATCTAAAAGCTTCAGGATATTTAAATTTAGAAAAAATTGATGAAAATAATTATTTTATAGATTTTTCTGAACAAAAAGAAAAAGTAGATAAAAAATTATATAAAAATAAATTAAAATCTTTATTAAAAGAAAGTATGTCATTTAATAAATTTTTATTAAAAACTGGCCCTGGAGAAATTTTGGATTATGTAAAAAGCTAATAGGGAGGATTATTATGGATTTAAAGGAAAATGTATTATTAAAGTCAACATTATCAAAAAAAGAATATTCAATTAATAGATTAAAAGAGTGGTCTGAGAATAAGGAGCCTTTAGAAGTAGAAATTGGAGGTATTGCTGGAGCAAGTATAAATAATGGAGATTATATATGGGATAGATTTATTGATTTTTTGCCATTTGAAAATATAAATCCTAATTATTCTCTTGGAGAAGGGGATACATCTGTTTTGGAAGGAAGTGAAAAGTTAACTAATTATTGTGATATAAATAATATTTTTCTGAAAAATGAAAGTCAAAATCCGACCTGGAGTTTTAAAGATAGGGGTTCTTTAGCGTGTGTCTGGATGGCAAAGGCTATGGATGAAGAGATAACAGCAACCATATCTACAGGTAATATGGGTAACTCTATTGCTGCTTATGGAGCCAAAGCTAATTTAAATACTGTTGTTTTTTTACCTGAATTTACTCCAGAAGAGAAAGTAGCAGCAATTGGTATTCATGGTGCTCAAATTTATAAGGTAAAGGCTCCAGATTATTCCGAAATGAAAAAGAAAATTTTAGATTATGCTTCTGATTTAGGTATAAGGGTGGTATCAGGTAATGGTCCAATTAGAGTAGAAGGTTATAAACTAACTGCTTTTGAAATTTATGAACAATTTTCTGGAGATATACCTGATTATATTGCCCTACCTACTTCTGCCTGTGGTCATATCAGGGGTATATTTAAAGGATTCAAAGAGTTAAAAATGGCTGGTTATCTTAATAAATTACCAAAAATGATTGTAGTACAGGCTAAAAATAATAGTCCAATAGTTAAAGCTATTAAAGAAAATAAAAATGAAATTGTTGAAGAAAGAAATATAGATACAATAGCTGAAGCAATTTCCAGTGGAAGTCCTTATGGAGGAAAAGAAATAATTGAGAAAAGTTATAAATATAATTGGTTGGCTGAAAATGTAAGTGAAGAAAAAATAATAGAATCACAAAAACTACTGGCCAGAGATGGTTTGTTTGTAGAGCCTTCTTCTGCAACTACTTTGAATGCAGTAAAAAAATTAAGATCTAAGAATTTGCTTAAAAAAGATGATAATGTTATGCTTATTTTGACAGGTTCAGGATTAAAAGATTTTGATGTTATAAAAAAATATAAATTTGATATAAATAAAGTAAATATTGATGATATTGAGGAGTGGTTTACTAGAAATGAGTAGTAAAGATAAAATCGGAGGAAGAGCATATAAAAATGGTGTAAAATTACAGAATACCAAAAAATCAGTTAAGGCCTATTATGATCAAAATAATAAATTGCAAATTGAAATTAAAGCACTAAAACAAAATAAATACTTTAAGTATATAAAGAAGATTCCAATCATAAGAGGAATTGCTACACTTTTTTTAGCAATATTATCATTTTTGAAAGAAGCAGTAAATAATCCGAAAAAATATTGGTTTATTTTTGCAATAATTTTATTTGATTTGATATATATATTTATGCCTGAGTCAACTTCAACTGGAATAGAAAATATATTTTTGTTTGCTTATTTTTCTTTACCAATAATTTTAATTTTGATTTTCAAAAATGGAATTTCGGATGTATTAAAATTTCATGGAGCAGAACATAAAGCTGTTAATTATTATGAAAATAATTATGAAGGTGATATTAACTCTTATTCACGAATTCATCGAAGATGTGGTAGTAATATAGTTTTTTATTATTTAATATTTACTTTTTTGTTTTCGTTTTTTACTATGAACTTAAATTTATTTATTCAGGAGTTTTTAATTTTAGGTATTGCTTATGAAGCAATTAAATATACACCGAAAAAATTATTATTTTTCCCAACTTTATTTCAAAAATTTGTTACAAGAGAACCTGATAGAAAACATCTTAAAGCAGCTGAAAAAGCTTTAGAGGTTTTAACTAAAAATTATTAAAAAAAAGAGAGGGTTAACCCTCTCTTTTAGTATTTAAAAATATTATTTGTCTAAATGTACATCCATTTGCGGATAAGGAATATTAATATCTTCTTCATCGAATCTTTTCTTAACATTTTCCATCATATCATAATATACATCCCAGTAGTTTTCACTTTTAGTCCAGAGTAAAACATTAAAATTAACCGAGCTTCCAGCATGTTCACCTACTCTTATTAAAGGAGCAGGATCTTCTAAAACCATTTTATGTTTAGCAACAATATCTTCCAATACTTTCTTAACCTGATCAATATCATCATCATAACCTATACCGAAATTCAAATCTACCCTTCTGGTATCATTTGCACTATAATTAGTTATTGTGCTGTTTGATACATTACCATTAGGTATTACAATTTGTTTATTATCCTTGCTGGTTAATTTTGTGTATAAAATCTGAATTGAATTAACTTTTCCTTTTTCTCCATTTATTTCTACAAAATCTCCAACATTAAATGGTCTAAATGTTAAAATAAGTACTCCGCCAGCAAAGTTAGCTAAACTTCCCTGTAAAGCTAAACCAATTGCAAAACTTGCAGCACCTAGGATTGCTACAAATGATGTCATTTGTACACCTAATGTACCGGCA
>DATFIM010000091.1 GCA_035270125.1 Halanaerobiales bacterium
GGAAGGTCCTGAATATGAAACTGTAGGTATGTTTGGTCCAAATTTAGGAGTTGATTCTCTTTCAGCTGTTATAAAGGCAAATATTAAATGTGATAAATTGGGAATGGATACAATTTCAGCAGGTAATGTTATTGGTTTTGCAATGGAATGTTATGAAAAAGGGATTTTACCTAAAAAATATGATGATCTGGATTTAGAATTTGGCAATTTTGAAGCAGCTCTATCTTTGCTTGATGATATAGCTTTGAGAAAAGATTTAGGGGAATTGATGGCCAATGGTGTAGAAAAAATGTCAGAAGAACTTAAAGAAGGTAGTGAACATTTTGCAATGCATGTTAAAGGTCTTGAATTTCCAGCTTATGATCCAAGGATAGGCCTGGGTACTGCTCTATCTTATGCAGTAAGTCCACGAGGTGCCTGTCACCGTAGAGCCTGGCCTCCCTCAATAGAAGTTTTAGGTAATTTAGAACCCTATAAAATTGAAGGTAAAGCCGAATATGTTAAAGAGAAAGTTGATGAAAATTCAGTATTTCATTCCATGTTGGTCTGTGATTTTCCAGCAAAATGGATTCCTCTATCAGTTGAAGACTTTGCAACATATTTAAATTTACTTACTGGAGAAAATTTTACAGAAAAAGACCTCTGGGAAACAGCAGATAGAATAGAAACAAAAATAAGATTATTTAACAATAGAGAAGGATTAACCAGAGAGGATGATAATTTACCTCCCAGAATTTTAAAAGATACTCTACCTGAAGGACCAACTAAAGGTAATGTAGTTAATGAAAAAGATCTTAATACTCTCCTTGATAAATATTATGAAGTAAGAGGCTGGAGTAAGCATGGTATACCAACTACAGAAAAATTAAAAGAACTAAACATAAAAGGAGAGTGATATTAATGAGATTAAAAATAGATGCAGATTTATGTGTTGGATGTAAGGCCTGCGAAATAGCGTGTTCACTTGAACATCATAATGTTTTTAATCCAAAAAGAGCTAATATAAAAGTTATTTTTACTCATCCTTTACCTTCAGCTCCCAAATATTGCAGACAGTGTAAAAACCCGCAGTGTGTTGAAAGTTGTCCAACCGGAGCTTTATGGAGGGATGAAAAAAAGGATATGGTAGTCTATGATAAGGAAAAATGTATTCACTGTCTAAAATGTATAGAGGCCTGTCCTTTTGACTCAATATTTTATAATCAAACCACTGAAGAAATATTAAAATGCGATCTCTGTGGAGGGAATCCTGTTTGTGTAGAATTTTGTGAAAAGGATGCTATAAAGTTTATTGAATAATGAATTAAAAAAAAGTTTTAAGGGGAGTCTAAATTGAAAATTACTTTAAATGATATCATGGAACTTCCTATTTTTAATGATGCTCGGATTATTGCCGGTCATGCAGGAGCAAAAAAAGAAGTTAAAAGTGTAACTGTAGCTGAAGTCCCGGATGCAGCTGACTGGTTAAATGGCGGAGAACTTGTTGTTACTACTGCCTATTTTTTAAAAGATAATTCAGAAAAACAAAAAAGTTGGTTAACAAGTTTAATAGAAGGTCAGGCAGTAGCTTTAGCTATCAAACCTGAGAGATTTTTAGGGAATATTCCGGAGGCAATGATAGATATAGCTGATGAATTTTCATTTCCTCTAATCAGGCTACCCCATAAAATAGACTGGCCACAGATAATAGAAAATGTAATGAATGCCATCAATCAAAATAAAAGTGAGATAATTAAAAGATCTGAAGATATCCACAATAAATTAACCCAAATTGTTTTAAGAGAAGATGGTCTGGAAATAATTGCTGATACTATGGCCAGTCTAGTTAATAATTTAATTATAGTTGAGGATAATAATCTGGAAGCTCTGGCAGTAGGTTATCCGGATCAGGATAATAGAGAAGAATTTGATGATTTACTAAAATTTAGAGGAAAAATATTTTTAAATGAATTTAGAAAAAATGAATATTATAAAGATAAAGTTGAAAATTGCAATTATAATATTGAAGAAAATACTCAAAAAAATTGTAGTAACAAAATTTACACTTATGATTTAAACTATAAAGACTCAAATTATACTCAACTTACGATTCCAATTATTGCTAATAGTGTAACCTATGGATTTTTAACTTTAATAGAATATTATGGTCAGACAAATGAAGTAGATATTGTAGCTTTAGAACATGGTGCTACTACTATTGCTCTTGATTTAACAAAGAAAAGAGCAGTTTATGAAACTAAAAAAAGACTTAAAAAAGATTTTTTAAATGATCTTTTTAGTGGAAATATAAACAACAGTCTGGTATTGAAAGGTAAATATAATTTTATAAATTATGAGGTGGAAAAAGCTACAGTAGCTATAATTTTAGAAATTGAAAGAAGTAATCAGGACTTTAGTGAAAATAATTATTCTTCAATGGAGAGCAATAAAAAAACATTAAAAATAATCAATACTGAGTTTAGTAAAAGTGGGCAAAATTATTTTATTTATGAAGAAGGGAACCGGATTATTATTCTTTTTCAATTTGCTGAAATTAAGGATGAAGAAGAAATATATAATAAAATAAGTGAGAGATGCAAAAATATTGGAGAAAGGGTAATTCAATATAAAATAAATAAAAATTATTATTTTGGAATAGGTGGCCTTTATCATAATTCTGCTGAAACAAAAAAAAGTTATGAGGAAGCCAAAAAAGCTCTTAAAATCGGGAAAATATTTATAGAAGAAAATGAAGTATTTATCTATAAAAGACTTGGGATTTATCGTATCCTTTCCATGATTGAAAAAGAAGGAGAAGTAATAGAATTTTGCAAAGATTTTTTAGGAGATTTAATAAAATATGATAAAAAACACAATGAAAACCTCTGTTATAACTTAAAAAAATATCTCATGAATAATGGAAATGTTACTAAAGCAGCCAAAGAATTATATATTCATCCAAATACTTTAGCTTATAGAATTAAGAAAATTGAGAAAATACTAAAAAAAGATCTGGATGATCCTAGAGAAAGATTTAATTTATTTTTAGCTTTAATGATTAAAAAATCAACTTTAAAAGATTAAGGGGGGATAATGTTGAAAACTGCCTGTATTCAACAAATTGCCAGAGATATAACTGAATATAAAGAAGCCTGGAAAGACATAATAAAATTAATTGATAGGGCAGCAGCTAAAGATCCTGATTTGATAGTTCTTCCAGAAAGTGCCTATCCTGCTTATTTTTTGGGTTATAATCAAAAAAAATGCAGTGAATCTTTAGAAAATATTGATGAAGTTATTAATGAATTACAAAAAAAAGCCAGTGATTATGAAATATATATTGCAGCCGGGATTGTTTTAAAGGAAAAAGATAAAAAATATAATGGAGGTATTTTAATAAATAGGCAGGGGAAAATCATAGCAACTACCCAAAAAAGTAATTTATGGCATTTTGATCATAAATGGCTGGAAAGTGGAGAAGTTGCTGATGTGGTTGAAACAGAATTTGGGAAAATAGGATTAATGATCTGTGCTGATGGTAGAGCTCCGGAAATACCAAGGATTTTGGCTTTAAGAGGGGCAGAAATTATTATTGATCTGGCAAATTTAACATCTACCGGGAGAGATCCAGAAAAATTATCCAATGCACAGTTAGATTATATGTTAGCTACCAGAGCTATAGAAAACAATATCTGGCTGATAATGGCTGATAAGATTGGTCTTGAAGCAAATACCGTTCTTTATGCTGGGGGAAGTTGTGTTATAAATCCTGAAGGAGAATTTATAAATAGAGCCAGTCCAAATCAGGAAGAAATTATATTTACTGAAATTAACAGTAAAGATAATTGTGAATTACCTGTTAAAAGAGTGCCTGGAGATTATCTAAGTCTGGTAGAAGATACTGAGAAATTAGCTATTAAAGAAAAATTAAATAAAAATATAAAAATAGCAGAAGCCGAAGTACAAATCTCAGCAGTACAGTATGAATATGAAAAAGGTAATGTGAATAGTTATTTGAAATTTGCAAAAAATTTTATTAAACAGTTAGAAATTCAGGATTCTAAAATTATTGTTTTAAGAGAAATGGATAAAGAGATAAATATAAATCTGGTAATTAAAAAAATAAAAGATATTTTAAGTAATGAAGAGCTTATTGTAGTTTTAACTGGATATCAAAAAGAAAATAAAAAATTATACAAAGAAGTGTCAGTATTTTCAAAGAATAAAAATTATGGTAAATATCAAAAAGTCCATATTGGAGAAAGTGAAAATTTAGCTCAGGGAGAAAAAAATAAAGGAGTTATTAATACCCCTTATGGTGATCTGGGAATAATGGTAGATGAAGAAGGGCTGGTACCTGAAGTAAGCAGGAAATTAATGCTTTTAGGAGCAGAGATAATTATCTGGACCGGTAATTATTATCATCCTAAGGAAGAAATTATAATCTCTTCCAGAGCTGCTGAAAATAAAGTTTTTGTAATAAAAGCAGGTAAAAATGGAAGTTATATCACTACTCCAGATGGTCAGATAATAGCAGCTACTTTAGTTGATATTAATCAGGCTATTTCAAAATTGATTTTACCACCATATGCTTTAGCAAAAAATGTGGTACCGGGTACCAACGTTGCATTGGATAGAAAACCAAAATTTTATAAGGAGTTGATTAAATGAGTCAGGAAAAAACGCTTTTAAAAAATTGTAGGATTGTTAGTTCTAAAGATATTAGAAAAGGGAATATATTAATTGAAGATGGAGTAATTAGTGTTATTACTGCTAAAGATTTAGAAGCAGATAATGAAATTGATGTTAAAAATCGTTATGTTATTCCAGGTGCAGTAGATGGTCATACTCATATGATGGATCCCGGTAAAACTCAAAATGAAGATTTTACTACTGGAACTCAGGCAGCAGCTGTTGGTGGAATAACTACTGCTATCACTCATCACCGGACAATACCACCAGTTTATTCGATTAAAGAACTGGAAGACAAAATTAATCATGTAAGTAAAAAGGCAGTTGTTGATTTTGGTATTAAAGGTGGAGGTGCTCCTGATAATATAGATGAATTAGAGGCTATGTGGAAAAGAGGAGTAACCGGATTTAAAGCTTTTACCTGTGACCTTCATGGTTCCAAACCCTTACATCCAGGAGATATGTATTATTTTTTGCAGGAGATAAAAAGACTTGATGCTACTTTACTTGTTCATTGTGAAAATGAAAGTATAACTGAAGTAAATGAAAAAAGATTAAAAGAGGCTGGAAGAAAAGATAGATTATCTCATCTGGAATGGAGATCACTACTGTCAGAAAAGATTGCAGTTGAGGCAGTTATTAATGTGGCCAAAGAAACAGGGGCCAGAGTTGTAATAGCTCATGTCAGTCATCCCGATATAATGGCTAAAATTAAAGAAGCCAGAGATCAAGGATATACAATTTATGCAGAAGGATGTCCTCATTACTTTAATCTTACTCAGGATATGTTAGAAGAAAAAGGTCCCTGGGTAAAATTTACTCCGCCAATGCGAATGAAAAATCAAAAAGAAATAGATGAAAAAATGTGGCCTGCTTTTAATAGTGATCACATAACTTTAATAGGTTCAGATCACTGTCCTTATCCAAAAGAAGTAAAGGAAAAAGGACTGGATAATATCTGGGAAGCACCTAATGGAATCCCTGGTGTGGAAACCTCAATGAGATTAATGATAAATGCAGTTAATCAGGGTAAAACCAATATAAATAAAATTGTAGAAGTAATGAGTGAAAATCCAGCTAAAATTTATGGATTATATCCCAAAAAAGGAACTTTAAGTGTTGGTTCTGATGCTGATCTGGTTATTTTGGATATGGAAGCTGAAGAAACTCTAAAAAATGAAAATGTAATATCTAAATGTGGTTGGACACCTTATCAGGGTAAAAAAATAAAAGGGGTATTGGATACAGTTATGGTTAGGGGAAAAGTAGTAGCTAAAAGAGGGAAACCAGTAGGAGAAGCCGGTTATGGCCAATTTGTTTCAAGAGCAGAAGTGCAAAAATCCTAAATATATCATTTCTAAAGGAGGTTAATAATGAAAAAAAGTAAGTATGCTGTAATTTCAGTTGATATGCATAGAGGTCATTTAGACCCGAAAGTAGCAACATTACCATTGTTGCCAAAAGAAAGATGTACAAGAGTAATCAATAATACAGCTGGATTTTTTAAAGAAATACGAAAAAAAGAAGTGCCAATTATCCATGTAGTTACTACCTATCGTGATAGTGATGAAATAATGTCCAATCCACACTGGGGAGAAAAAAATGAAGAAGCAGATGGGAGCAGAGAAGGTATTTCCAGACATAATCTTGCTGGGTCTCCTGGAACAGAAATTATACCCAAATTATATGAAAAAGAAGATTATATAGTCAATACTAAAAAAAGATACAGCTGTTTTCATGGAACAGACTTAGATTTTCTTTTAGAGCAGATAGGTGCAGAAACTGTTATATTAACAGGTATTAACACCAGTAGCTGTGTTTTATGTACTTCATTTGATGCCTGTAATAGAGATTATAAGGTTTATGTAGCTGAGGATTGCTGTGATAGTATGGATGGCAAAGAATTTCATGATGCTGCTTTGATGTTTATTAACAGAATTTTGGGAACTACTTTAAAAGCAAATGAGCTTTTAGAAAAAATATAATTATTTCATTAATCAAATAAAAAACAGGAGGAAATTAATATGGAAATTAAAAGATGGGAAAATGGAGAATTATTTGAGACAAATGGAGGACATATGCGCTGGGTGTTCTGGCCGGGAAATGGCTATAATGATTTAACTCTTCACTACAGTGTTTTAAAACCAGGTGAAGCTTTTAATCTACACACTCATGAATACTCAGTAGATGTAATTTCAATAGTAAAAGGTGAGGGCGAAGTTTTAACAGATGGAGAAGAAAATCCACCAATTAAAGAAGGGGAAAGTGTTTTTGCAAGAGCAGGTGAAGCTCATGGTATTAAAAATACTGGAGATGAAGAGATGATAACTTTAGGTTCTCAAACTCCAGGTGATTTGGAGCTATATGGTATGAAAGGTTATACATTCGGTAAAAAAGAAGATAAATAAATGCTAAAGAGGAAAGGAGGGGTATAATGAAATATGGTACTTTTAAATTTAATGGAAAAGAAAGAATAGGAGCTTTAAAAGACAATTGTTTAGTAGATGTCCAAAGAGCTTATGCACTTTATTTAAAAGAAGAAGAGGGTGATGGTCAGGCTGATGAAATGGCCAGGGCCATAATTTCTAATGATTTTCTGGAATTTTTAGAATCAGGCAAAGAAGCCTGGGAAGCTGCCAGAACCGGTTTTAAATATGTAAAAGATTCTCCTAAAGATAAATTGGGGATTAATGAAGAATTTATCTTCTATAATTTAGAAGATGTAAAAATCTTAAAACCATATCAACCTAAAACAATCATGTGTGCTGGCCCTGAATTAGAAGACCCAGAAAATAATGATATGCATGATTACATTGAATTTTATTTAAAATCATCTCATACAATAATAGATCCAGGAGAAGAAATTTATTATGAGGGAGATCACACTGGTAGAATTGATTTTGAACCAGAATTGGCTTTAGTAATAGGTGAAAAAGGCAGATTCTTAGAAGAAGATGAAATTCTGGACCATGTTTTTGGATATACTATTTTAACTGATGTTTATTCTCTAGATAAACTACAGGTTGGATGGGAAGGAACTATGTTTCATGTTAGATATGGTGAAGGAGAATCCTTTGATAATTCAGCCCCTATAGGACCCTGGGTAGTTACTAAAGATGAAATTGAAAATCCAGAAAATTTAAAATTAAAAAAATATATTAATGATGAATTAGTAGTAGAAAGTAATACTTCAGATTTACTTAGAAGTGTTAAAGAATTTGCCAGTTATTGTTCTACCTTTTTTACTATGAAACCAGAAATTTTAATTTCTACCGGAAATCCTGATGGAGTTGTTTTTGGCACAGATGATGAAGGGATTCCTGTTATTAAAGATGTGCGAGCAAATAAAGTACAGTTAAAACCAGGAGATAAAGTAAGATGTGAAATAGAAAATATAGGAAAAATTGAGAACCCGGTAATAGATTATAGGGAGGTGAAGTAATTGAGATTAGTTAGTTTTAATGATGGAAAAAAATCTAGATTGGGTACAGTTATAGATGAGAAAGTATATGATTTGCGTAAAGGTTATTGTGAATTTCTAAAAAATAAAGGTAATAATTTGGCAGAAAAAATAGCTAAAGTAAGAATACCAGCTGATACTGTAAAACTAATTAAGGGAGGGGATAAAGCTTATCAGGCTTTAAAAGAAGGCAGTGATTTTATTGAGAAAAATCAAAGTAATTTTAATGGTCATGATTTAGAAAAAGTAGAACTTGAGGCACCTATTATGCCCAAAATAATAATCTGTGGAGGAGCCAACTTTGATGATCATTTAGAAGAAACCAAAAGATCCAAACCAACAGAAGTTGAATTTTTCTTAAAAGCTCCTAATTGTGTTATTGGTCCTAAAAAAGCAGTTGAATATGAAAGTAGAGTAACTGAAAAATATGATTATGAAGTAGAATTAGGAATTGTGATCAAAAAAGAGGGAAGATTTATTCC
>DATFIM010000092.1 GCA_035270125.1 Halanaerobiales bacterium
TTATAAATACTTTACAGCAAGTGGTTTTAAAGTAGTAACAGTTAATCCTCATCATGTAGAAAAAAGTAAAGAATTAGATGACAATAATCCAACTAAATGTGATAAAAAAGATGCATTAGTAATTGCTCAATTAGTTAAAGACGGAAGATATTCAACTCCAAATTTACCTGAAAAAGAATATGCTGAACTAAGAGTAGCAATAAATCACAGAGAAAGATTAATGAAAGATTTAAATGGTATTCAAAATCGTATAATTCGCTGGTTAGATATTTACTTTCCTGAATTTAATGATGTTTTCAAAGACTGGGAAGGAAAAGCAGCATTATCTACTTTAAAAAATCTTCCTTTACCTGAAAAAATAAACAAAGCAGAGGTGAAAGAAATAGTAAATATCTGGAGAGAAGATGGCATTAAAAGAGGAGTAGGTAAAAAAAGAGCTAAAAAATTAAAAAGATGTGCCCAAAGATCAATTGGTATTCAAACAGGTAAAAAAATGGCTGAGTTAGAAATAAAAAACTTATTAAAACAATATGAACAACTAAGTAAGCAACTAGAAAACTTAGAAGAAAAAATAGAAAAAATACTAAAAGAAATACCTGGAGCTAAAGAAATGATCAGTATACCAGGAGTAGGAGCAATGACAGTGGCTGGATTTTTATCAGAATGTGGTAATTTAGATGATTACAATCATCCAAAACAGATAATAAAATTAGCGGGTTTAAATTTAATGGAGCATAGTTCTGGTAAACATAAAGGTGAAACGAAAATAACTAAAAGAGGACGACCGCAATTAAGATCACTGTTATACAGAGTATCAATGCCATTGGTAAGGCATAATAACGAATTCAGCCAGATACATGAATATTATAAAAATCGTTCAAAAAACCCGCTAGAGAAAAAACAATCATTAATAGCAATATGTTGTAAATTAATTAAGATATTATATACTTTAGGAACTAGAGAAATAGAATATGATGGTGAAAAAATGTTGAATGATATAAAAAGACCAAAAGAATATAAAAAAGCAGTATAATGAATAAACATATAAATTGTATTTAGGTAGAAAAGTGTTAAAAGAAAGTATTTTGAGATCAATAATTTAAGCAAAAATTAGCAATAATACTCTTTAAGTATCAATTATGACTCCTTGAAAAAATGAAGCCAGGAGCAGCCGATATTTTTATTCCATTAGGGCCTAGACCCAGCAAAGGAGCAAGAATCGGCCTCCACCCATGGACAGGTAGAACGAAGGAATTTAAGGGCATTGACCCAGGGAGATATGGGAGGTTAAACTGCCATGGTTTAAGTGGAGATCCAATTGGCAAAACATACCATTTTTGAAAGAAATTCTAATAATTAAGCCTGGAGTCTGTCTGATTTTAGAAAATAAGTATAATAAAATCAAACATAACTATCTGTCCAATTTAAAGAGGTGTCAAATTCTGAGAAAAAACGAGTATTTAAGAGCTAATTTAAATAACAAGAGGGAGGGGATTAATTTGAACAAAAAAGTTAAATTTTTAGTTTTTCTATTTAGTATAATAATTATCTTAAGTGGGTGTAGTAACCAGCTAACAGAAAATAGTGGTTTATCGGAAAGTGGTGATGGTATAGTATCCTTAAAAATTAATGAACCAGAAACTAAAATAAATAAAATAGTAAATTCCGATAAAACAGCAAAAATCCAGAGTACTTCTGAAGAACAGATTACTCTTTCAGAGGTTATTATCAAAATTAAAAAGGAAGATGGATCATTAATTAAAGAAAAAACTATTGATATGGCAAATTTTGATTATGAAAAACCTATTGCATTACAAAATCTACCTAATGAAGATTTGCTTGTAGAAGTTGTAGTTAATGATGAGACAGGAAAAGTAATTTATGAAGGAAGTGCTAAAACTACAATTTTTACTGAAGCTACAACAAATTTAGCAATAAAATTAAAAATAGCAAAAGGTGATTTAGATGTAGAAGTGAATATTCCTGCTGATTTTACTCCTGATTCAGGTATTGTAGAACTTAATACAACTCTGGAAAACCCTGAAGATGTTAGAACTAAAAGCTTAAATATTGATATGTCAAATGGGATAGCAACTGCCTCTTTTTCTGATGTGAAAGCAGGAATATATCCTTTGAGTATTAAGTTAAAAAATGATTCTAAAACTGAAATTGGTGAAGGACAAATATTTATTCGTCCCTCTCGAACTGCTAAAGCAGTTATTGATCTTGTAGGAAATGGTGATTTAAATATTAATTTGGATTGGGAATATCCACCAATGCCTCCTGAGTATCTATCAGTCTCGACAGATAATGAAAATGGTATTGTATTAAATTGGCCAGAAAGTACTAGTAGTAATGTTGCAGGTTATATGGTATACAGAAGTAAAAGTATAAATGGTCGTAAAACTCTATTAACAAAAGAAGCAATAAAGAAAACTACTTATTTAGATAATAGTGAATTATATGAAGGAACTAATTATGTATATTGGGTTCAAAGTTATAGTGAAAATGGTATAGCAGGAGAATTCAATTCTTCTTCAGTTATAACAT
>DATFIM010000093.1 GCA_035270125.1 Halanaerobiales bacterium
ACCTCATTATTTACAATTTTTTTCTGAAGAGAAGGGAGATTATCTTTTAAATGCCGGTTTTATTTTACAGCAGTTAGATTTATTTCTGGCTGCTAATAATATAGGTGCCTGCTGGTTTGGATTGGCTAAACCAAAAAAAGAAATAATTTCTCAATCAGATTATGAATATGTTATAACTCTTGTTTTTGGTAAACCATCAGAAAAAAATAAACGAAATTCTATTGAAGATTTTGATAGAAAAAAATTATCAGAGATTAAAGAGGGAGATAAATATAATGATTTATTGGAAGCAGCCAGACTTGCTCCATCAGCAACTAATGGCCAGCCCTGGTATTTTAAAACAGAAGAGGGTAAAATTCATCTTTATCAAGATAATCCCAGTTTTTTAAAGAAAATATTTTATAAAAAAATGAATGGGATAGATATGGGGATTGCTCTGGCTCATATCTGGATTGCAGCAAAACATAACAATTATGATTTTAATTTTGAAAAATATTCAGATTCTCCAGCTGAAATAAATGGTTATGATTATATAGGTACAGTTGAACTAAAAAGTTAAAGGAGGGTTAATTTTGAAAAATAATAAAAATCAATTGAAAGTTGCATTAATTCAGATGAAAGTTATTGATGATAAAGATAAGAATTTGGTTAAGGCAAAAGATTTTGTAAAAAAAGCTGCAGATCAGGAAGCAGAGCTAGTTATGCTTCCAGAGATGTTTAATTGTCCCTATCAAACTATTAAATTTCCAGAATATGCTGAAAAAGAAGGTGGGAAAAGCTGGCGATTTTTATCTGAACTTGCCAAGGAAAATGATATTTTTCTTGTAGGTGGTTCTATACCGGAAAAAGATGATAAAAATGATACCTATAATACTTCCTATGTTTTTAATAATAAAGGTGAACAAATTGCAAAACACAGAAAAGTTCATTTATTTGATATTGATATAGAGGGAGGCCAGACTTTTAAAGAATCAGATACTTTATCTGCTGGAAATAATATAACAGTTTTTGATACTCCCTATGGTAAAATGGGACTTGTGATTTGTTATGATTTGAGATTTCCAGAATTATCAGCCTTATTAAGTAAAAAAGGAGTTAAATATATTTTAGTACCAGGTGCCTTTAATATGACTACCGGACCTGCTCACTGGGAACTGCTTTTTAGAAGTAGAGCTTTAGACAATCAGGTTTATACTTTAGGTGCAGCACCTGCCAGAGACAGCAAACAGCCATATGTATCTTATGGTAATTCAATTGCAGTATCTCCCTGGGGTAAAGTAATTAAAAGACTTGGAGGAGGAGAAGATATTTTGATTACTGATTTAGATTTAGATTATTTGGATAAAATAAGAGAAGAATTACCTTTATTAAAACATAAAAGAGAGGATATATATGATGGATAAAATATTAAATAAGAAAAATTTGATTGTGTTTTTACTTTTAATATTTTTATTTATTCCTTTTAATAATCTTCAGGCAGAAAATATTGAACTTCCGGTTAGTGTAAGTTATAGAGAGAAAATTGCTTTAGGTCCTGAGGCAGAATCAGCAGTTATTTTGGTTGATCCAGCTGCTGCTGAGAATAATTTTATTATTAAAGAAAAACATAAAAAATTAGAAAATGGAGTACCTGTTAACTATATTTTGGAGATTGGTGAAGAACAAATTTTGCCAGAAAAAGAATATCGCCTTCATTCTGTAATAAAAACAAATAAAGTTCTGATTTGGAGTAATACTCAATTTATAAAAGGATCTGAGATATTAGCTGAGAATGAAGTTCAGGTAATAACTGGAAGACTACCTTCAAGATTAATTACTTTTTATAATGATCAACAAAAAATAAAAATTCGTCATTTAGAAGAATTAGCTCAGATTATTATTGAGGATAAAGAGTATTTACTTCCTCAATATAAAACTGCTTCAGGTGTTAGATATCTTAATGATGAGCTTAGTGTATGGAACAAAGGAAGAGAATTGAAGGTTGATTATAAAGGAAAAGAATTTACAGCCAGACTGGCAGGGTTAAAAGATTTGATTAAAAGTGATAAAATCATAAAAGGGAGAGGGCAGGAACCACCCTGGCAGCTTGAATTAAATAAAAAACAATTAAAATTTAAATTTGGTTATTTGCAAAATGAATTAAATATTTCCAGAAGTCAAATTAGCAAAACAAAAAAAGATAATGAACTTATATATAATGTTGAATCATCATTTATAAATTTTAAGTTAAAAATATTAGAAGAAATCCATCGAGATATTATGAATGGAGAAATTTATCCCTTAAAAATTATTGTTATGATAAATAACAAAGAGTTTACTGGAGGAGCATATCTAAAAGAATAAAATAATTTTAATTATCATTAAATAAGTTTAATTGTTTTTGGTCTGAATTGTTTTCGATGACTGTGTCGTTATTATTATAAGGAGATAGTAATTTTTTTAATTCTGCAGTATTATTAGTTTTAAGCCAATTATCTTCCTGATTTTTGGATAAGATCACGGGCATTCTATTATGTATATTATTTATTTTTTCATTTGCATTAGTTGTGATTATTGTATAACAGGTTATTAGATTATCATCTTTATCTCTAAATTGATCATATATACCTGCAAAAGAAAATATTTTTTGATTTTTAAGATATATCTCATGTTTTATATTATTTTTAGCTATTTTTTTCCATTCAAAAAAAGATGTGGCTGGAATAAGACAGCGTTTATCTTTAAAAGATTTTTTGAAAGTAGTTTTTTGATCAATAGTTTCAGATCTGGCATTGATAATTTTTTGCTTTGTATAGGAAGGAGAAAAACCCCAGTTAAATAATTTTAACTGTTTATTATTTGACTTTGTATCAATGGTAATAACCGGTGCATTTTGTCCTGGATAAATTTCCTTTTTGGGAGAAAAATTGATATCATTATTAATAGTACCATATCTTAAAGCCAGATCAGTAGGTTTAATATAAAGGGAATATCTACCACACATATAATCAGCTCCTTTATATATTATATTTTCGTTAAGTCCAGAAATTCCTTTTTTAATAAAAAAATAGAGAGGATGAGATAATTGGGAAAATTAAACTGGATGGATGTTAGTGATTTATCTTTTAAC
>DATFIM010000094.1 GCA_035270125.1 Halanaerobiales bacterium
GGTTATGATGATATGCCAATCTGTATGGCAAAAACTCAGAATTCCATTTCAGATAATCCAAAACTAAAAGGTAGACCTGAAGGATTTACAGTATCAGTAAGAGAGATAAACCTTTCAGCAGGAGCAGGATTCCTTGTACCACTAACAGGACCTGTAATGACAATGCCTGGTTTACCAAAAAGACCATCAGCAGAAGATATAGATGTTGATGAAGATGGTAAGATTACTGGTTTATTCTAAAAATTCAGTATTATATTAATTTAAATAAAAAACTTAATTTGGGCAGAGGGTTATTCCTTCTGCTCAAATATTTTAAATAATAAAAGCATAGGTGATAATATGAATTTAAGTAGAAATTTTAGAGGTTCACTGCTGGCACTTTTATCAGCAGCTGGTTTTGGAACCCTTCCTATTTTAGCATTATATGCCTATCAGGGAGGAGTTACTGTATTTTCTTTGATTTTTATAAGATATAGTTTAACAGCTATATTTATTTTCTCTTTTATTTTTATTAGAAAAAGCAAAATAAATTTAACTTACATAGAATTATTTAAATTATTTATATTTGGTGGGATTATCTATTCATTTCAAAACTTTTTTTATTTTTCAGCTTTAAATCATATTCCAGCTTCTCTTGCACTTTTAGTTTTTTATACATATCCAACTTTAGTCGCCATATTTTCGGTGTTTTTGGGTGATAGGTTAACAAAAAAGGGAATAATTTCTATAATCATAGCTACTTTTGGTTTAGTATTAGTTTTTGGGAATGCTATTTCAGAGATAAGTTTGATTGGAATTAGTTTTTCAGCTGGATCTGCCATATTTTATGCAGTTTATACTTTATATGGAAACCACCTTTTAGATGAAATATCTCTTATTAATACTATTGCTTTTGCCAGTTTATTTGCTTCTTTTTCATTTTTAAGTATTGGTTTAATTACAGATACTCTTCATTTTAACTTTGATTATCTGGCCTGGATTCCTGCAATTTCAATAAGTATTATTACAATGTTTAGTTTCCTTGCCTTTTTTAGAGCAATAAAATTAACAAGTCCTGTTAAGGTATCGGTTTTAAGTATGCTTGAACCTATTGTAGGGATTTTTCTTTCTATTTTACTTTTTGCAGATAAATTTAATTTCAGACAGGGGATAGGTGCCTTTTTTGTATTACTTGGTTCTTTTATAGCTATTAAAAACAAAAGTAAAAAAGTTTAAACTAAATAATAATCTTTACTTTCCTGCTTTAAAAGGCAGGATTTTTCTTTTAGTATAGAAGAAAAAAATTAATTTAACGATATTTTTACAGGATTTTAACAGGATATTAACATTAGGCTGCTATACTAAATTTAAAGTGATAATGATGGTAATTGAAAGGAGATATTGTATGGTAACTAATAAAATGGAGGTTCAGGACCTGGATTTTTATTATGGAGATTTTCAGGCCCTTAAAAATATTAATATTGAAATCAAAAAAAATAAAGTTACTGCCTTAATTGGTCCTTCAGGGTGTGGTAAATCAACCTTTTTGCGATCATTAAATAGAATGAATGACCTTATTACAGGAGCAAAAGTAGATGGGAAAGTACTATTAGATGGAGAAAATATTTATCAACAAAAAATAGATGTAGTGGAACTTAGAAAAAAAGTAGGTATGGTTTTTCAACAACCCAACCCTTTTCCTAAATCTATTTATGATAATGTTGCCTATGGACCAAGAATCCATGGTTTAAAAG
This sequence comes from Halanaerobiales bacterium, assembly GCA_035270125.1. NCBI lineage: Bacteria > Bacillati > Bacillota > Clostridia > Halanaerobiales > Halanaerobiales bacterium. The sequence goes on from DATFIM010000094.1 coordinate 1,734, forward strand.
ATAAAAATAAACTTGACGAAATAGTTGAAGAAAGTTTAAGAGGAGCTGCATTATGGGATGAAGTTAAAGATAGACTGGATGATTCAGCTCTTGATATTTCTGGAGGACAGCAGCAGCGATTGTGTATTGCTAGAGCTCTTGCTGTAAAACCTGAAGTTCTGCTTATGGATGAACCAGCTTCTGCTCTTGATCCAGTGGCTACAAATAAAATAGAGGATTTAATAGATGATTTGAAGAAGAATTATACTATAGTAATAGTTACTCATAATATGCAACAGGCAGCCAGAATATCTGATAACACAGCATTTTTCTTAATGGGAGACCTTATAGAGTTTGATAAAACAGAAAAATTATTTGAAAATCCTGAGAATCAAAAGACTGAAGATTATATTACAGGACGATTCGGTTAAAGGAGGATGATTTATGAGAAAAGGATTTCACGAGCAACTTAAAGACTTAGAAAATGATATGATTAAAATGGGAAGTATGGTTGAAGAAGCTATTCATAAAAGTATTAAAGCTTTACAGGAAAAAGACCTTGAATTAGCCCAGGAAGTTCTTGATGAAGATGATAAAATAGATGATTTCGAAATAAAATTAGAAGAAGAAACAACCCGTTTAATTGCTTTGCAACAACCTGTAGCTAAAGATTTACGTGAAATCATTGTAATTTCTAAGCTTGCTACAGATCTGGAAAGAATAGGAGATCATGCCTGGAATATTGCAAATATGGTTTTAAAAATTGGTGATGAACCTCTTATTAAACCACTTATTGATATTCCACGTATGACAAATATAGTAACAAGAAGGTTGAGAGAAAGTCTGGATGCTTTTATAAATCTTGATGTAGAAAAAGCCAAAGAAATAGCCAAAGAAGATGATGAGGTCGATGTATTGGATGAACAAATATTAAGAGAGTTACTTACTTTCATGATAGAAGATCCTTCTAAGATAGAGCAGGCCACTTCTCTTATATTTGTAAGTCGATTTTTAGAAAGAATAGGAGATCATTCTACAAATGTTTGTGAAAGAGTTATATATATGAAAACTGGAGAAAGAGATTTTAATTATTAATAAAGTTTTAAATCTAAATATCTCCCCTTATTTAGCGGATATGCTTTGATTAGCATATCCTTTTTTTATTTTAAATTAATCTTTAGTATGGTATAATTTTTTAAAGTTAGCTAATCATATTAAATAAGGAGGATATGTTTTGGATTACAAATGGTGGAAAGAAGCAGTTGTTTATCAAATTTATGTAAGAAGTTTTAATGATAGTAATGGTGATGGGATAGGTGATTTACAGGGAGTAATAAAAAAAATAGATTACTTAGATAAATTAGGGGTCGATGTGGTCTGGCTTAATCCAGTTTATGAATCACCTGATGATGACAATGGCTATGACATTAGTAATTATAAAAAGATCAGTGATAAATTTGGTGATATGAATGATTGGAATTATCTTATAAAGGAGTTACATAAAAGAGATATAAAATTAATTATGGATTTAGTAGTTAATCATACTTCAGATGAACATAGGTGGTTTAAAAAGTCTTTTTCTAAAGATAGTCCATATCGAGATTATTATATCTGGGAAAAAGGTGGGAAAAATAATCCACCAAATAATTGGGAGTCATTTTTTAAAGGATCTGCCTGGGAATATGATGAGAAAAGTAAAGAATATTATCTTCATTTATTTTCTAAAAAACAACCAGATCTTAACTGGGAAAATAAAAAGGTGAGAGAAGAAGTTTATGATATAATGAAATGGTGGTTAGATAAAGGAATAGATGGTTTCAGGATGGATGTTATAAATTTAATTTCTAAAAATCAAAAATTTTGTGATGGTGAAAATGAAGGACTTATTGGAAGTGAGTATTTTGCTAATGGGCCAAGGGTTCATGAATATATTCAGGAAATGAATGAAAAAGTTTTAAGTAATTATGATCTTATGACAGTTGGTGAAACTGTAATGGTTAGTCCTGAGGAAGGGTCAAAATATGTAGCTGCAGCTAGAAATGAATTAAATATGATTATTCATTTTGATCATATGGGTTTAGATGAAGGAGAAGACGGAAAATATTCATCACCCCAAAAAATCGATTTACTGGAACTTAAAAAAATAACAACTGAATGGCAGTATAAGTTGGAAGAAGAAAATGGCTGGCACAGTAATTATTTAAGTAATCATGATCAACCAAGAATGGTTTCTCGTTTTGGAGATGATGATGAATATAGAGTAGAATCTGCTAAAATGCTTGCAACCTTTTTACATACAATAAAAGGAACTCCTTTTATTTATCAGGGAGAAGAGATTGGGATGACAAATACTGTTTTTGAAAGTATTGAAGAAATGGATGATATTGATACTATAAATTATTTTTACGATGAAAAGAAAAAGGGTAATATTAATTCTTTTTCTGAAATAAAAGACATTTTAAATTATAGAACTAGAGATAATGCCAGGACACCTATGCAATGGAATGATGAGAAAAATGCTGGTTTTACAACTGGCAGTCCCTGGTTGAAAGTTAATCAAAATTATAAAAAAATAAATGTCAAAAAAGCTCTATCTTATGAAAATTCTATTTTTTACTATTATCAAAAATTAATTGAATTAAGGAAAGAAAATCCAGTATTTGTTTATGGTAAATATAAGTTGATTTTAGAAGAAGACAAAGAAATATACGCATATCTTCGTGAAGGTAAAGAAGAAAAATTATTAGTGGTCTTAAACTTTTTTGAAGAAGAAAGCACTTTTGAAATCCCTGATAACATTGAATATAATAATTATGAACTTCTAATAAGTAATTATAATAAAGAAGAAAATAAAATTTCGAAAATAGAGTTAAAACCATATGAATCAAGAGTATATAAATTAAAATAATGATGATTAAAGCACTGTCTATAAAAATTATGACAGTGCTTATTACTTTATTTGAAGAAGTTTATACCTGGGATTTGGGATATTTTATTAGAAGATATTTTTAATTTTTTCAAATAATTCATCATTTCTTCTAAATTTTCTGGAATATAAGTTCTCAAAAACTCACCTTTTCCTTCTATTTTAACATTTTTAAGAGAAGCAGGAATAAGAATTGTTTCACCAGGATGTAAATTATAATTTTTATTATCAGCTTTAATTTTTTTATTTCCTTCAAGATTTATAATAATGTAAAATCTTTTTGAAGCAGGTTTAAAATTGAATTCTTTTTTTAAAGAAATACGTTCCACTGCAAAATAAGGTGATATGGTTAGAAATTTTTGTTTATAATTATTGTTTTCATAAATTACATCTTTATTATTTTTAGGATTGTCCATTTTTTGATTTATAGATTTAATTACTTTAAAAGCTTTTTTAATATGTAAAGGTCTGGAATTTCCATTTTTATCTGTTCTATTCCAATCAAAAATTCTATATGTTGTGTCAGAGTTTTGTTGTATTTCTGCTAATAAAATACCTCCTTTGATAGCATGTATAGTACCACCTGGTATGAAAAAGAAATCTCCTGCACTAACTTCTATTTCATTTAAGTAAGATTTTAAATTCCCATTTTTGGTAGCTTTTTTGAGTTTTTTATTATTAACTTCAGAATTTAAACCATAAACCAATTTAGAATTTTCTTCGGCAGCTAATATATACCACATTTCTGTTTTTCCACTTTTTTGCTTTAAATTTTTATTAATATTATCAGCAGGATGAACCTGGACAGATAACCTTTTATTTGCATCTATAAATTTAATTAAAAGAGGGAATTTTTCATTTATAGGAATAAAGTTTCCAATTAATTGAGTTCCATATATTTTTATCAATTCATTTAAAGTTTTACCTGCAAGAAAACCATTTTTTACTATACTTACACCACTTTCATTATCAGTTATTTCCCAACTTTCCCCAGTTTTGTTAGATGGTATTTTTTTTGAGAAGTTTTCTTTTAATTTTTTTCCTCCCCAAATTTTTTCTTTATAGATTTCTTCAAATTTTAATGGATATAATTTTTGCATATTAATCAACTCCTGTAAATTCGTTAGAGAGTTTTGTACTATATTACTTCTATTATAACACTTATTTCCCTTTTTTTCTTTTGCATAATAAGATTTGTTATGTTAAAATATTAAAGACATAATTTATATTTTTGAAACAATAAATTAAAAATATAGATTAATAAGATTCATTAAACTATAATATTAAGTTAATTATTATATTTTCTAATTTATATAAAATTAAGGAGGATTTTATGTTTAAAAAGTTTGCCGGGTATTATAAAAATCACTGGAAATTATTTGTGATGGATATTTTTTGTGCATTTATTATGTCAGGACTTGATCTTGTTTTTCCACTTTTTATTCAAAGATTAATTGATACTTATTTTCCCAACCAAAATTTTAATATGGTTTTTAGAATAGTAATTATTTTATTTGTATTATATATTTTAAGATTTATATTACAATATATTGTCCATTATTGGGGACATGTTGTTGGAATTAGAATGGAAACTGATATGCGGGAAGAGTTATTTGAGCATCTCCAGAAATTATCTTTCAAATTTTATGATGATAATAAAGTTGGTTATTTAATGTCTAGAATTGTAAATGACTTAAATAATATTTCAGAACTTGCTCACCATGGCCCTGAAGATCTTTTTATTTCTTCTATGATGCTTATTGGTTCTTTTGGAATAATGGCCTCTATGAACCTTAAACTGGCCTTATTTACTTTTATGCTTTTACCGGTTATGTTTTATTTTTCTTTAATATTAGGTCAAAAAATGTATAGTGCATTTAAAGATATCAGAGAAAGAATTGCTGAGGTTAATTCTATTATAGAGGATAGTTTAAGTGGTATTAGAGTAGTAAAATCATTTACCAATGAACCCTTTGAAAAAGAAAAATTTGATGAAGGAAATCATCAATTTAGAGAATCAAGAGAATATGCGATGAAAAATATGGCAAAGTTTCATTCTGGAATGAATTTATTTATTAATATGATCCGTTTAATTACCTTAGGGGCTGGTGGTTATTTTATATATAAAGGTGAATTAAGTGCAGGTCAACTTGTAGCCTTTTTGTTTTATGTAAATATGTTTATGCAGCCTATTAGGAGACTTGTCAATTTCAATGAACAATTACAAAGAGGTATGTCTGGTTTTAACAGATTTACGAGTCTGCTTGCTGTAGAGCCTCAAATAAAAGATAAAAAAGAAGCTGTTGAACTTAAAAATGTAAGGGGCAGGATAAAATATAAAAATGTTAGTTTTAGTTATGATGAAAATGAACATGTCTTAAATAATGTTAATATTGATGTTGAACCAGGGCAAACAGTTGCTTTTGTAGGACCCTCTGGAGCAGGAAAATCTACTATTTGTAATTTGCTTCCCCGTTTTTATGAAATAAATGATGGCGAAATTTTAATAGATGAAGTTAATATCAAAGATATTAATATAAGTTCTTTAAGAAGTAATATAGGGATAGTACAACAGGATGTGTTTTTATTTAATGGCACTATCAAGGATAATATACTTTATGGAAACTTTAAAGCAACAGAAAAAGAAGTTATTGAAGCAGCTAAAAAGGCAAATGCTCATCAGTTTATAATGAATATGAATAATGGTTATGAAACAGATATCGGTGAAAGAGGAGTTAAGTTATCAGGAGGGCAAAAACAGAGAATATCTATTGCCCGTTCTTTTCTTAAAAATCCACCTATTTTAATTTTAGATGAAGCAACGTCTTCACTAGATAATAAAAGTGAAAAAATAATTCAGAGATCTTTACAAAAACTATCTGAAGGAAGAACAACCTTAGTTATTGCTCACCGTCTTTCAACTGTTAAAGATGCAGATGAAATACTTGTTTTAACTGAAGATGGTATTGTAGAGAGAGGAAAGCATGATCAGCTTATTAATAAAGATGGTGGAGTATATCAAAGCTTATATAAAACTCAGTTTATAGAAGATCCGGAAGCAGATGATGTTTACTTCAAATAAAAGAATTATTCTAGCATAAAGCTATCTTATAATAACTATAAGGTAGCTTTATTATTTTTGGCCGATATGTTATACTATTTTTGAATAATAAGTATGAGAGAGGTGAAAAATATGAAAAAGATAGATGCTAAGGGTTTAGATTGTCCTGAGCCAGTTGTTTTGACAAAAAATGCATTAAAAGAAAATAAAGAGATTATTACAATTGTTGATAATGAGGCAGCAGCCAATAATGTCAAAAAGCTTGCAACTAAACTTGGGGCCAAAGCAGAGATAAAAAAGATTGATAGTAATTTTGAAGTAAATATTAAAAAAACTGAAAAGAATAGTGAAAAAGATGAGAACAAATCTGAAGGAAAAGTTTATTTCTTCAAATCAGATAAATTAGGTAAAGGGGAGGATGAATTAGGTAATGTTTTAATAAAGGGATTTCTCCACACTCTTTTAGAATTAGATCCTTTACCACAAAAATTAATTTTTATGAATTCAGGAGTTAAGATTGCTACTGAAAATGAAGATGCAATTGACAGTTTGAAAAAATTAGAAGATAAAGGAGTTACAATTTTATCCTGTGGTACCTGTCTTGATTATTATGGTCTGGAAGATAAATTGGATGTAGGAGAAATTAGTAATATGTATGAAATAGTAGAAAGTTTAAATAGCTCAAATGTAATTACTATTTAGATAGGAGGTATGATAAATGACTAAAGAAGATTTACGCTTAACTCAATATAGTAAAACTTCTGGTTGAGCTGCCAAAGTGGGTCCTAAGACCCTGTCGCAGGTTCTGCGTCAAGTTGATTTTTTTAGTGAAGATGAAGATTTGTTAATAGGATTAGGAACAGCTGATGATGCTACTGTTTATAAAATAGATGAAGAGCGGGCAATAATCCAGTCAGTTGACTTTTTTACTCCAGTAGTTGATGATCCTTATCTATTTGGGCAGGTAGCTGCTGCAAATGCGATAAGTGATATTTATGCTATGGGAGGTAAACCGGTTTTAGCAATGAATATTGTTTGTTTTCCATCCTGTTTGGAAGAAGAGGTTTTAGTCGAAATTTTAAGAGGTGGAGCAGCAAAAGTTAAAGAAGCTGGGGCCACCATTGCTGGGGGACATACAGTAAAAGATGATGAACCTAAATATGGACTATCAGTCAGTGGTTTTGTTAAACATGAAAATATTTTGCCTAACTCTAAAGCTAAAAAAGGTGATAAATTAGTTTTAACAAAATCAATAGGTACTGGTATATATGTTTCTGCTATAAAAGGTGGGTTATGTGAAGGTGGCAAAGAAAATCCTGCTGTAAAAAATATGTTGACCCTAAATGATAAAGCAGTTGACCCTATGCATAACAATGATGTGCGCTCCTGTACTGATGTAACGGGCTTTGGACTTTTAGGTCATATGGTTGAGATGGCCCGGGGGAGTAATGCGGAATTAACTCTTGATACTGATAAAGTCCCGATTATGGATGGTGTTCGTGATTATGCTGAAATGGGATTAGTACCAGGAGGGGCTTATGATAATAAAGATAATTTTATAGGAGATACAGAAATTAATAATAATTTAGAAGAAGTTATGGTTGATATGCTCTTTGATCCTCAGACTTCAGGAGGACTTTTGATCTCAGTGCCTGCTGATAAAGCTTCTGATCTTTTAAGAGATTTAAATAAAAATGGAGTAGAAGAAGCTGCTATAATTGGAGAGGTTACTGGAGAAGGAACTAAAGTAATAGTAGAATAGCTTTTATAAAAGTCCAGAAATTTTTCTGGACTTTTTTGTTGCTATAAAGTTGTTTAATATAGTATAATATATTAAAATAGTAATAAAGATATAATTATAGTAAAAAAGGGGATGAAATTATGGCCAAGAGATTGTATAGAGCCTCTGAAGAAAAAAGTATGATTGGGGGAGTATGTGCTGGAATTGCAGAATATTTTGATATTGACCCAACTCTGGTAAGATTGGCTTTTCTTTTTATAGTGTTGGCCCGGGGGGCAGGTCTTTTAGCTTATATTATTGCCTGGGTTGTTATACCCCAAAAACCTGCTCATATTGAGGAAGAATCTACTAATAAATCTAATTTTGATAAAGATGAATCTGAATTTGAGACAGAAGAAAAAGAAAAAAAGAACGAAAATAATGAGGGTAACAAAGAAGATGAAAAAAAAACTAAAAAAGACAGTACTAAAAAAAGAAAGAGTACAGAAAACAGCAAATTGCTTGGAGTAATTCTTATTGCTATGGGTGGTATTTTTTTAGTTGATATCTGGATACCTCATTTTTATTGGGGGAGAATTTGGCCTATATTAATTATAGGCCTTGGTTTGGGAATTTTAATAAAAGACAAGTAAAATTATAATTTTTCTATTGGGATTTTAGCAGTCAAATAGGCTGCTAAAATTACTTTTAAAATGTCTCCTGGAATAAAAGGAACAACTCCTGACATTAAAGCTTTAGGTAAAGCTAAACCGGTGTATATCATCAAACCAATTGCTCCTAAAATATAAACTACTCCTAAACCAGCCAAATTATAGAAAAATTTAGTTTTGATATTTCTTTTTCCTAATCCAGCTATATAACCTGCAATTAAAAATCCATATATATAACCAGCTGTTGGACCAAAAAGAGCACCAATTCCACCAGTACCTCCAGCAAATACAGGTAAACCTGCTGATCCTAAAAGTACATAAATTACCTGACTGTAAAATCCACCTTTGGCTCCTAATAATCCTCCGGCTAAAAAAGTAAATAAAAGTTGAAGTGTAACCGGTACAGGACTTCCAGGGAGGGGAATTATGATAAAAGCTCCTACTGCAGTTAAAGCTGCCATAATACTTATGCGAGTCATTGTTTTTAATTTCACTATTTTCCTCCTTTTAATATAATCTATAAAATATGATATATAATAAATCGTAAAAAGTATAACATAAGTTATTATTAATTAAAAGTTTTTATTTTTCTATAATCTTAAAAATATTTATTTAATTTAAAGCAGGAAAATTTGATTAATTAATGAATAAATAATATAGACTATTAAGTAGTAGAGTAGCAATATATTTTTAATAGATTTGTGGTTTTAATTTGGATAAGGGGGTAATAATTGTGAATGGTAAAATGAAAGCTATTGTTAAAACGAAAGAAGCTAAAGGGGCAGAAATCAAGGAGGTTTCTATTCCGGATTATGGCCCTGAACAGGTTTTGATTAAGGTAGAGAGTACTTCTATTTGTGGTACTGATCTTCATATTTATGAATGGAATAAGTGGGCCCAAAAGAATATATCAGTTCCACAAATAATGGGACATGAAGTAGCAGGAAAAGTTGTTGAAGTAGGAGATAGAGTTGAAAATATTGAAGAAGGAGATTTTATTTCTGCTGAAACTCATATACCCTGTGGTCATTGTTATCAATGTAAAACAGGTAATCAACATATTTGTAATAATATGAGAATTTTAGGTGTTCATAAAGATGGAGTATTTGCAGAATATGCAGTTATTGATGCAGTTGATGTTTGGAAAAATGATCCTACTATTCCAGCTGAATATGCTTCTCTACAGGAACCAATGGGAAATGCAATAGACACTATTTTGGCTGGTGATGTAGCAGGAAAAAATGTTTTAATTACTGGAGCAGGACCTGCTGGATTAATTTCTGTTTCTGTAGCAAGAGCTTTTGGAGCAACTCAAGTAATAGTAAGTGAACCTAATGATTATAGAAGAAAAATAGCTTTAGAAATGGGAGCAGATAAAGTAGTAAATCCTTTAGAAGAGGATTTAGCAAGTATAGTATATGATAGAACAGATGGTATCGGAGTAGATTTTGTCGCTGAAATGTCTGGTAATGAACATGCTTTAAATGAAGCGCTTGACTTAATTACTGCTGGTGGAAAAATGGGATTACTGGGATTACCTGATGACAATGTAAGTCTTGATCTCACTAATGATGTGATTTTTAAAGGTATTACTCTGGTTGGAGTAACGGGTAGAAAAATGTTTAATACCTGGTATACTGCCAGTCGTCTTTTAAAAGAAGAAAGAATTGATCTTGATCCATTAATAACCCACACATTTTCTTTAGAAGAATTTGAAAAAGGTATGGAACTTATGGAAAGCGGTAATTGTGGTAAAATTATTTTGAAACCTTAAGGGAGGTTTTAATTATGAATGAAGAATTTGAAAAGGATTTAAAAAAAGAATTAGGTAATTTAAAAGATGAGGGATTATATAATAATATAAGAACTTTAGAAAGTCCTCAGGGAGCCTGGGTTGAAATTAATGGGAAAGAAGTATTAAATTTTAGTTCGAATAATTACTTAGGTCTTGCAAATCATGAAGAGACTGTAGAAGCTGCTAAAAAAGCACTTGATAAATATGGTATTGGTCCTGGAGCAGTTAGAAGTATTGCCGGGACAATGACTTTGCATAATGAGCTTGAAAAAAAATTAGCTGATTTTAAAAAAGTTGAAGCTGCAGTCACCTTTCAATCTGGATTTACTGCTAATCTAGCAGTCATTCCTGCTATTGTGGGCAAAGGTGACACGGTTATTAGTGATGAATTAAACCATGCTAGTATAATTGATGGTATTAGACTCACTGGTGCTGATGTTAAAGTATATGATCATGCTGATATGGAATCACTTGAAAGTGTACTTAAATCTGATTTACAGGGAAGAAAATTAATTGTAACAGATGGGGTATTTAGTATGGATGGTGATATTGCTCCTTTACCTGAAATTGTAGAATTAGCTAAAAAATATAATGCTTTAGTTATGGTTGATGATGCCCATGGTGAAGGTGTATTAGGTACTCATGGTCGTGGGATTGTAGATCATTTTGATCTACATGGTGAAGTAGATGTAGAAATAGGTACTTTTTCAAAAGCAATAGGTACTGTAGGTGGTTGTGCAGCAGGTAGTAAAACATTAATTGAATATTTAAAACAACAGGGAAGACCTTTCCTATTTAGTTCTGCTGTAACTCCTCCAGATGTAGCAGCAACTATTAAGTCTATAGAAATATTAGAAAAAGATGATACTCTTGTCCGCAAATTATGGGATAATGGTGATATTTTTAAAGAAAAAATGAAAGAAGCTGGGTTTGATGTAGGTCATAGTGAAACTCCTATTACTCCAGTAATGATTGGTGAAGCAAAAGATGCCTCTGAAATGAGTTCAAAATTATTTTCTGAAGGTGTATTTGCTCAATCTATTGGTTATCCTACTGTACCTAAAGGTAAAGCTAGAATCAGGGTTATGATTTCTGCTACTCATAGTGAAGATGATTTAGAATTTGCCCTCTCTAAATTTGAAAAAGTAGGAAAAGAAATGGATTTAATATAAGAGTTAACTAATAATAATAGCTAATCCCTGTGGTTAAATTTTAACTACAGGGATTATTTGATTAATAACCTATAAGGTAATGGAGGTAAGGAAATGAATAAAATAAAGTTAGCAGCTCCAGCTAAGATAAATTTATTTTTAAATATCAATTCAATATTAAATGATGGTTATCATGAGTTAGAAATGGTAATGCAATCAATTTCACTTCATGATTTACTTACAATTGAAAAAATAGAAAAAGGTATAAAATTATCTAGTAATAACAATAAAATACCTTTAGATGAAAAAAATTTGGCATATAAAGCTGCAGATTTAATATTAAATAAATATAATATAGCTAAAGGAGTAAAAATAAATATAAAAAAGAATATTCCTGTTGCTGCCGGATTAGCCGGGGGAAGCACTGATGCTGCTGCTGTTTTAAAAGCTATTTCATACTTATATAATTTGAATTTAGAAAAAAAAGAATTATATAATTTGGGAAGTAAAATTGGAGCAGATGTTCCTTTTTGTATTTATGGTGGAACTGCTTTTGCTTATGATAGAGGAGATAAATTAAAACAATTGCCTGATATTTCTAAAACCTGGCTTGTATTAGTTAAACCTCCTGGAGAAATAAGCACTCCTGCTGTCTATAATTTATATGACATGATGAATCCAGATATAGAAATTCCTACCCAAAAATTATTAAATGAATTTAGAGAAAACAAAAAAATTGACTGGTCAGCCCCTTTTGGAAATGTTCTTGAAAAAGTAACAGAAAAAAAGGTTAGTGATATAATAACTATAAAAGAAATTTTATCTAAATTTTCACCAGAGCTTATTTTAATGTCAGGTAGTGGACCAAGTGTTTTCGCTATAGTTAAAAATAAACAGAAAGGTGAAAAAATAGTTGCTAATTGGCCTAGAGAAAAGGATTTTGTAGGATGTTTTCATACTACTAGATATAATACTTTAATTTAATAAAATATACATAAAATTTAGAAAATAATTTGTTTTGACAGCAATTTTGGAGTGTGCTATAATGTGTAATAATATTCATGAAGCATTATAATTATACCAAAAGGAGGGTTATTATTGAGTAAATATAGTAAAAAAGATATTTTAAGAATTGCTGAGGAAAATAATGTGAAGTTTATCAGAATGCAGTTTGTTGATATTACGGGAATAATAAAAAATGTTGCAATTACTATTGAACAACTACCTAAAGCTTTAGATGGGGAAATAATGTTTGATGGTTCTTCTATTGAAGGATTCACAAGAGTTCATGAATCAGATATGTATCTAAAACCTGATTATGATACTTTTGCTCTTTTTCCCTGGGAGACTGATCAGGGTGCAGTGGCAAGATTCATGTGTGATATTTATACTCCAGAAGGTGAACCATTTGAAGGATGTCCAAGAAATATTTTGAAAAATGTAATAGCTGAGGCTAAAGAACTTGATTTAGAAATGCAGGCTGGCCCGGAGCCAGAGTTTTTTTTATTTGAAAGAGATGATGAAGGTGAACCAACTACAATAACTCATGACCAGGGAGGATATTTTGATCTTTCTCCAGTTGATTTAGGTGGCAATGCAAGGAGAGATATTTCTCTTGCACTTGAAAAAATGGGTTTTGAAGTTGAAGCTGCTCATCATGAGGTAGCCCCTGGTCAACATGAAATAGATTTCCGTTATACTCCGGTTTTGAGAACAGCAGATAATATAACAACTTTTAAATTTGTTACAAAAATGATTGCTCTTCAGCATAACTTACATGCTACTTTTATGCCAAAACCTATCTTTGGAGAAGCAGGTTCAGGTATGCATGTTCACCAGTCTTTATTTAAAAATGGCAAAAACATTTTCGCTGATGAAGATGATGAATTAGGTTTAAGTGAAGAAGCTTATTATTATATAGGTGGTATCTTAAAACATGCTCCAGCTTTTACTGCAATTACTAATCCGACTATAAATTCTTATAAAAGAATGGTTCCAGGTTATGAAGCACCTGTTTATATTTCCTGGTCTACTCAAAACAGGAGTGCGTTAGTAAGAGTTCCATCATCTCGTGGAATTGGTACCAGGCTTGAAGTTCGTAGTCCAGATCCTTCTTCTAATCCATATTTGGCTATGGCTGTAATGTTTAAAGCTGGTCTAGATGGAATCAAAAATAAAATAAAACCTGAAGAGCAGGAAACTGAAAATATTTTTGAAATGAGTTCAAAAAAGCTTTCGAAAAAAGGAATAGACACTCTGCCTAGAAATATTATGGAAGCAATAGATGAACTTAAAAAAGATGAGGTTATTAGAGGAGTTTTAGGAGAACATGCATTTCAACATTTTGTAGAAGCTAAAAAAATTGAATGGGAAGAATATAGAACAAGAGTCCATCAATGGGAATTAGATCGTTATTTAAATAATTATTAATTTATCCTCTTGACTTTTTATGATACAATACGATATTATATAACTAACAAGTAATACAATTTTAGCAAAAAGCAATACAATAAACAAAAAGCAATACAATTTAGGATAGTGTATTATTTGATTAAAAAGTCATAAGGAGAGGTCTAATATGTCACGAAAAAACATTAAAAAAATTTTTGAAGATTTCAATTTAAAAGAGGCAGGTGCTCGGATTATTGCTTACCTGGCTCTTTTTATTGCTTTTACAGCTGTAGGTACTTATTTTCATATACCAGGACCCAGCTCTTCCTATTTTAATTTAGGTGAAGTTTCAATTTACATTATTGCTTTAGTTTTTGGTGCAAAAGCAGGAGGGATTGCAGGAGCATTAGGTTCATCTTTAGTAGATGTTATGCTTGGATATTCGATATGGGCTCCTTTTACTTTTGTAATTAAAGGTCTTGAAGGCTATGTAGTCGGTAAGATAAGTAAAGAAGGAAGTTGGATTCGTAATATTTTAGCCATAATCGCTGGTGGAAATATCATGGTAATAGGTTATGCAATTACAAAAGGATTTTTAATAAGTTGGGCAGCTGTATTACCTGAGATAGGTATTGATTATGCTCAAATGCTTATTGGCGGGGTAGTTGCTTTACCTATTGCACACAAAATTAATGCTTATCTAAGAAATTCATGATTTTTTCTAATTTAAGGAGAGGTTAAGAAATGAAGGCAGGAAAAATTGGAGTAAAAAAACTTTCGAATACTATTTTAAATCAAATTACTCATCATAGAAAAGATGTTCTATTAGGAGCTCAAATTGGAGAGGATAGTGCTGTAGTTGATTTTGGAGAAAATTCTTTAGTAATTTCCTCTGATCCCATTACAGGAGCAGCCCAAAATGCTGGATACCTGGCAGTAAATGTTGCCTGTAATGATCTGGCAAGTACAGGAGCTACTCCTATTGGAGTTGAAGTAGTATTATTACTTCCAACTGGTACTACAGAAGAAAAAACTATAAAAATAATGAAAGAAATTGATTCATCTGCTCAGGAAATAGATGTAGAGGTTTTAGGGGGGCATACTGAGGTCCTTGATTTAGTTACTGAACCTATAATTGTGGTAACAGCTATAGGAAAAGTTAAAAAAGGGAGACATATCCCTACTTCTAAGGCAAAAGCTGGTGATGATATTATATTAACCAAAGGAGCAGGTATCGAAGGTACATACATATTAGCTAATGATTTTGAAAATAAATTGATTAAAAAAAATATTAATAAAGAAATCCTTGATTCTGCAAAAAAATTCAAAAATAAAATTAGTGTTATAACAGAGGGTGAAATAGCTGCTGAACTTATGGCTAATGCACTTCATGACATAACAGAAGGTGGATTATACGGGGGAGTAAAAGAAATGGCATTAGCTTCGAATCTAGGATATAAAATATACAAAGATAAGGTTATTGTTAATAAAGAAACTGCAGAAATAACTAAACTTTTAGAGTTAGATCCTTTAGGTTTGATATCTTCTGGTAGTATGTTGATAGCAGCTTCAAATGGAGAAGAAATACTTCGTAAACTTAATGAGAAAGGTATTAAAGGTTCTATAATTGGTAAATTTACAGCAGATAAAAATTATATTTTATATAAAAAGGGTAAAAAAGTTAATATAGAAAAAGAAAGAAAAGATGAGTTATGGAGATTTCTGGAAAAAAATTAAAATAATACTTGTAATTTATTCCAATTAAGGATATAATATACTTACGGAAAGTAAAATATTGTAAAATAAAAAAATATTTTACTCTCTGAAAATATATCAGGAAGGTGAATAAGATGCAAATTACTGATGTGAGGGTGTATTTATCCAGTCGTAATGGGCCGACAAAAGCTTATGTTAACCTAACTTTGGATGAAGTCTTTGTGATTAGGGGTATCAAGGTGGTTGAAGGGAAAAATGGAACTTTTGTTTCCATGCCCTCGCGGAGATTACGTGATGGGGATTTTCAAGATATTTGTTTTCCAATAACTGCAGAACTAAGAGAAGAAATTAAAACTGAAGTAATTGATTGTTATGAAAAAGAAATAGCTTAAAACAAAAATCCTATAACATTTAAAACAGCGGTAATTTACCGCTGTTTTCTATTTCAATAGTCTTGACAAATTAAGAATTGTCTGTTATACTTCATACGATTAAAGTTGTTTTCAAATAGTGTAAAATTAATTATAATTTATTATATACATAATAATTTCAAATTAAGGGGCTTTTATATAATGGGACCATATGTAATGGCAGAAGATATTTATAAATTCAAATTAGCTTTAGTATTAGGTAGAGGTAAAAGACTGAAAAAGGTTTTAAAAGAATATCCAACTGAAAAAAAATTCAAAAAAGCCTCTCAAGAAGAAATAGCATCTCTTATAGGAATTAAAAATTTAAAATCTAAAACTATGATAAGGCTTAATAGTCTTGATTCTACTTATGACAAAATGGTTACTTTTAAAACAGAATCATATTGGAGTAAAAATCCTGATGCTACTAGAATTATGGGAATAGATACTGAATATTTGAAAAGTGATCTTGATTGTATACAATATGTGATTGTAGAAAATTTAAAACCTATAACCTCTGGATTTATTTTTACAAATTCAGATCTAGCTCCATCTGTTAGTATTAAAGATGGAATTGATAAACTAAGATCTGTTATTAGTGAATATAATCCTGATATTTTTGTAGGTCATAATTTCAATTCTGATATTTCAATAATGGAAAAAGCTTATGGATTTACCCTGCCTGAATTATATTTTTATGATGATACTATGGATTTAATGGATAAGAGTAATTTAGCTAATATAATAGGTGGTTTTAGCTTAGATAAAGTTATTAAAAAGGTTTTTTCAGAGGAGAGTGTTGGACTTTTTACTGCATATAATGATTTAAGTTTGCTTATTGAATATGGGATAAAAGATGCTCTTTATCCCATATTTTTGCGTTATTATTTAATGAATGGTGAATTACCCGAAATAAATTTTGAAGTGGAATTAGAAAATCTGTTAAAAGAAGAAAATAGAAGTTTATTAGAGAAAAATAGTTTTTCATTTTCTTTTTAATCTATGTCAAGGAGGGTGAATATGGAAGATCTTTTAACAATTATTCTTGCTGCTGGAAAAGGTACCAGAATGAAATCTGATAAAACAAAGGTTTTGCACCAAATTGCTGGCAAAGAAATGGTTAAACATGTAATTGAGACTGTTGAGGATTTGAATTCTAAAATAGTATCAGTTATTGGTTATCAATCTGAAAAAGTTAAAGATAATCTTAATGATTATAATCTTGATTTTGTAAAACAGGAAAAGCAACTAGGAACAGCTCATGCAGTTATGCAGGCCAAAAAAGAGATAAAAAAACATGAAGGACCGGTAATAGTTTTATATGGTGATATTCCTTTACTTAAAAGCTCTACTCTAAAAAAAATGATTAAAAAGCATAAAACAGATAAAGCAGCTTTATCTGTTTTAACTGCAGAATTAGATGACCCTACAGATTATGGAAGAATAGTAAAAGATAAAAATAATGAAATAGTAAAAATAGTTGAAGAGGATGATGCCACTAATATAGAAAAAGAAATAAAAGAAATTAATAGTGGAGTATATTGTTTTGATAGTGATTTATTAGTCGAATCACTTGAAAATATTGATTGTGATAATGCTCAAAATGAGTATTATTTAACAGATGCAGTAGATTATATAAAAAATAAAGGTTATAAAGTAATTCCTGTAATGATTGAGGATAATGAAGAAATTATAGGTGTAAATGATAGGAAGGGACTGGCTGAAGCAGAAAAAGTGTTAAGAAGTAGGATTAATGAAGAATTAATGGAAAATGGAGTAACGATTATTGATCCAGCTACAACTTATATTGATAAAGAAGTCGAAATAGCAAAAGATACGATTATTTATCCCTTTACATATATTGAAGAAAATACTGTTATAGGTAAAAATTCTACTATTGGCCCTAATAATAGGCTTGTTGATGCAAAAATAGGTAGTAATGTTGAGTTAAAAGCTAATTGTCAGATCTGGAAAAGTGTAATTGGTGATCATTGTATTGTTGGTCCATTTGCTTATATACGCCCAGGTTGCAAAATAGCTGATCAGGTTAAGGTAGGTGATTTTGTTGAATTGAAGAAAGCACAGGTAGGGGAAAAAACTAAAATTCCTCATTTAAGCTATGTTGGTGATGCTAAAATTGGAGAAAAAACCAATATTGGTGCAGGGACAATTTTTGCAAATTATGATGGTAAAAACAAGCATAAAACAGAAATTGGAGATTCTGTTTTTATAGGCAGCAATTCCACTTTAGTGGCTCCTATAAAAGTTAATAATAGAGGAATGACAGGTGCAGGCTCTGTAGTAACAAAAGATGTAGATGAAGATGCAGTAGTTTTGGGAGTTCCGGCCCGAGTTCATTCTAAAAAAATAAATAATTGAACTATTAAGGAGGATATAAATGTCAGCTTATACTGATAGATTAAAAATCTTTACAGGTAATTCTCACCCTCAACTGGCAAAAGATATTTGTGACTATTTAGGTACTGAATTAGTAAGTGCAAAAATAGGTCGATTTGAAGATGGAGAAATAAGTGTTAGAATTGATGAAACAGTAAGAGGAGCAGATGTGTTTGTAATCCAGCCCACAATGCCTCCAGTTAATGAAAATATTATGGAATTATTGGTTATGATTGATGCTTTAAGAAGAGCTTCAGCTCGCAGAATTTCAGCTGTGGTACCTTATTATGGTTATGCTCGTCAGGATAGAAAAGCTGAACCAAGGGCACCAATTACAGCTAAACTTGTCGCCAATTTACTTGCAACTTCAGGAGCAGATCGTGTTGTCTCAATTGATTTACACGCTCCTCAAATTCAGGGATTTTTTGATATTCCAGTAGATCACCTTTATGCTGCACCATTAATGATTGATTATTTCAGAAAAAAAGAAATAGAAAATATGACAGCAGTATCACCTGATGTAGGAGCAGTAAAAAGGGTTAGAAGTATTGCTCAGGCTCTTGATATACCAATGGCAATAATTGATAAAAGGAGACCCAAACCTAATGTTGCAGAAGTAATGAATATTATTGGTGATGTAGAAGGAAGGAATGTTATATTATTTGATGATATAATAGATACAGCCGGTACAATGTCTGAAGCAGCTAGAGTGTTAAAGAAAAAAGGAGCAGCAAATGTTTATGCTTCAGCTACTCATGCTCTTTTTTCTGGACCTGCTGTAGAAAGATTAAAAAATGCTCCCTTCAAAGAAATTGTAGTTACTAATACAATAAAGACTAAAGGAGAAAAAGAATTAGATAATTTAAAAACATTATCTGTTGCTTCTTTGTTAGGAGAAGCTATTGATAGAATTTATAAAGATTTATCTGTAAGTGTTTTATTTGACTAATAAAGTTAATGAGAATGGAGTTGCATTCTGTTAACTAATGATGTTATAATAAAAATTAGGTGTCAGCCGTTTGAAATTAAAAATTTAAAATTAAGATATAAGGAGAGGATAATGATGGAAAGGTATGAAATAACTGTTGAAGCAAGGGAGGAAACTGGTAAGGGAACAGCCCGCAAACTCAGAAGAGAGGGCAAGGTTCCAGGGGTTATATACGGAAAGAATAAAGACCCTAAACCACTTGTGATTGATCCCCTTGATGTTAATAAGCGTTTATTGGGTAATGCTATTTTTGATGTTACTATTATTGATGGTGATCAAAAGGAAGATGAATTAGCAATAATTAAAGATTATCAAAAAGATGTTATAAAAGATGATCTTTTACATGTAGATTTCCAACTTATTTCCATGGATGAAAAAATTGCAGTTACTGTTCCAATTAAAATTGAAGGTAGTGCTCCAGGAGTTCAAGAAGGTGGAGTTTTACAGAAATTAATGCGTCAGGTAGAAATAGAGTCTTTCCCAGGAGATATTCCTGATGAAGTAGTAGTTAATATTGATGAATTAACAATGGGTGATTCTTTACAGGTAGGAGACTTAGAAGTAGCGGATAGTATTGATATTTTAAGTCCTGCAGGTAATGTTATTGTTACTGTTGTTCCACCTAGTGAAGAAATTACTGAAGAAGTTGAAGAAGAACTTGAAGAAGAATTCATTGAACCAGAAGTTATTGGTGAAGCTGAAGAAGAGGAAGAAGAACTCGAAGAAGGCGAAGAAGAATACGAACCAGAAGAGTAATAATATACTAAAGCGTAATCCAATTAGTGGATTACGCTTTAAATATTATCCCCAGGAGGAATTCAGATGAAACTTATTATAGGTTTGGGAAATCCAGGGGAAAAATATGCCAAAACAAGACATAATATAGGTTTTAGAGCCATTTCAAAATTGGCTAAAGAATTTTCTATTAAAGCTGATCAGTTAAAATGCCATTCATTAGTAGGTGAAGGTTTTTATAATAATGAAAAAATAATTTTAGCTCAACCATTAACCTATATGAATAAGAGTGGTAAAGCTGTAAAATCTCTTTTAAATGAATATGATCTAAAATTAGAGGACATTATAATAATCTATGATGATCTTGATCTGGATATAGGTGAGATTAGGATTAAAAGAAAAGGGAGCAGTGGAGGACATAATGGACTAAAATCTATAATTAATAATCTTAAAAGCAAAGATTTTATAAGAATAAGGATTGGCATAGGAAGACCTCCAACTGGATTTGATATTGCAAAGTATGTTCTTGATTATTTTAATGATGAAGAAGAAATGGTTATACAGGAAACTTTAGTTGAGATTGTAGAAGCTGTAAAAGTTATAAAAAATGATTCAGTGGAAAAAGCTATGAATAATCATAATTAAGTTTAGGCCCGTGCTTTTTATGTAGGGGCTATTTTGTCATTTAATTTATTTTTAGGTAGGGAGATTTTTATAATGAATTTTAATAATATATTATTGTCATTAGATAAAACTAAAAATTTAATAAAAGATTATTCTTCTGGTAAGGATGCAACAATTTATGGAATGAATAATTCAAGATTTCCTTTTTTAGTAGGAAATATATTTTCAGAAACAAAAAAAGACATTATTATTATCACAAATGATACTGGAAGAGCAAATGATATATATGAAGATTTAATTAGGTTACTGCCAGAAGAAAAATTGACTGTATTCCCTCAAATAGAGGTTTTGCCACATGAACAAATTATGACAGATTATTCTGTGACAATTGAGAGATTACAGGTTCTGAAAAAAATAGTTTTCGATAATGAAAGTAATGTATTTATTCTTCCGGTAGGGGCAATTATACGTAAATTGATACCGTATGAAATTTTTAAAAAATATTCTGTTAATCTAGAAGTTGGAAAAGAAATTGATAGAGAAAATTTTATTGAACGACTTTCTATTTTAGGTTATGAAAGAGTTGATATGATTGAAGATCCACGTCAATTTAGTGTTAGAGGTGGAATAATTGATATTTTTTCTTTAACAAATAATAAGCCATACCGTATAGAATTTTTTGGGGAGGAAATTGACTCTATAAGAGAGTTTAGCCTTGAATCACAAAGGTCTATAAAAGAATATAATAAGATTATAATACCCCCAGCTAGAGAAAATTTTATTTTACCTGATTCAATAAAAGCTAAAATACCTATTATAAAGAAAGATATAAATGAAACAGTAAAAAATTTAAATAATATGGATAAAAAAGAAGAAGCAAATCATTTAAAAGAAAAAGGGGAAGAAGTTTTAGAAAAATTAGAAGAACTTAATTATTTTCCTGGTTATGAGCAATTTTTGCCTTATTTTTATAATAAACTGGATTCTTTTTTGGATTATTTGCCAAAAGAACATGGAATATTTATAGATAATCCAGAACGTGTCTGGGAAAGATTGAAAAATCAATGTAGAGAAATTGAAGAAACTCAGGCTACTCTTTTAGAACAGGGTAGTATTTTACCTTCTTATTTTAAAAACTTTCATAATAGTGAAGGTATAAGAGAAAAAATTACTGAAAATAATACTCTGTATTTTTCACCAGAATTTGGCTCTAATCCTTTTGAAGATAACATAAAAGAATATAGATTTAAAACAAGAGGGGTAGAACCCTATCATAGTCAACTGGATATGTTTGCAGAAAGACTAAAAGAACTAGGAAAAGAAGGTTATAAAGTAGCTGTAACTCTTAATTCAACTAAAAAAGCTGAAAAGATATATGAATTTTTAAAAGATAAAGAGTTAGCTGTTTTTCATTCAGAAGAACAGGAAATAAGAGATAATGCTATCTCTGTTTTTTCAGGTAGTTTTTCAGAAGGATTTATTATTAAAGAAGCAAATTTTGCTCTTTATACTGAAAAAGAGGTGATGGGTAAACCTCAAAAAAAGAAGAGGAAATTAGCTGATTTAGAAGATGGAGTGGAGATTTCTTCAATTAATGAATTAACTCCAGGAGATTATGTAGTTCATGAAAATCATGGTATTGGTAAATATCTTGGAGTAAATACCTTAGAAATCCAAAATCAACATCAAGATTATTTAGTTATTGAATATGCTGATGAAGATAAATTATATGTTCCTACTGAAAAAGTAAATCTTGTACAAAAATATATTGGGGCAGATCATAAAAGACCTAAACTCTATAAATTAGGGGGCAATGAATGGCAAAAAGTAAAACAGAAGGTTAAAAATTCTGTGAAAGAAATGGCTATAGGACTCTTAGAATTATATGCTGAGAGAGAAACTGTTGAGGGTTATTCTTTTTCTGAAGATACTGTTTGGCAAAAAGAATTTGAAGATGATTTTTCTTATGAAGAAACTCCTGATCAAATGGATGCAATAGAAGATGTTAAAGAAGATATGGAAAACACTACTCCCATGGATCGTCTTCTTTGTGGTGATGTAGGATATGGTAAAACTGAAGTTGCCATTAGGGCAGCTTTCAAAGCTGCTATGGATGGCAAACAGACTGCGGTTTTAGTGCCCACTACAATTTTGGCTCAACAACATTTTACAACATTTAGCGAGAGAATAGGTGAATTTCCAATAAATATTGATATGGTAAGTCGATTTAAGACTGCTGCTGAACAAAAGAAAACTTTGAAAAAAGTAAGAAGAGGAGAAATAGATATAATAATTGGTACTCATCGACTTCTTTCTGAAGATGTTAAATTTAATGAATTAGGGTTATTAGTAGTAGATGAAGAACAGCGTTTTGGAGTATCTCACAAAGAAACTATCAAAGATATCAAAAAAAATGTTGATGTATTAACTTTAACTGCTACTCCTATTCCAAGAACTCTGCATATGGCTCTGGTCGGGGTGAGGGATATGAGTGTTATTGAAACTCCTCCTGAAAACAGATATCCAATAAGAACTTATATACGCGAGTTTAACAAACAATTAATTAAAGAAACAATAAGAAGAGAGATTGGTAGAGGTGGTCAGGTTTATTTTGTTCATAATCGAGTAGCAGATATTAATAAAAAAGCAAATATGATTAGAAAATTACTACCTGATGCTCGAGTAGCTGTTGCACATGGACAGATGAATGAAAATAAACTAGAAAAATTAATGGTTGATTTTTACAATCAGAAATTTGATGTATTAGTATGTACGACTATTATTGAAACCGGTCTTGATATTCCTAATGTAAATACTATAATTATTAATAGAGCAGAAAATATGGGTTTAGCTCAACTTTACCAGTTAAGAGGAAGAGTTGGTAGATCAAATAGAATTGCTTATGCTTATTTGTTATATGAAAAGGATAAAGTTTTATCTGAAGTTGCAGAAAAAAGACTAAGAGCAATTCAAGAATTTACAAATCTAGGTTCAGGTTTCAAAATTGCTATGAGAGATTTAGAAATTAGAGGTGCCGGTAATTTATTAGGAGCTGAACAGCACGGTCATATTGCTTCTATTGGGTTTTCACTTTATTGTAAATTATTAGAAAATGCAGTTGAAGAATTAAAAGGAGAAAAAGAAGAAAGTAAAAAGGAAGTTGAAATCAATTTAAATGAAGATGCATATATTCCAGATGATTATATATCTGATTCCAAACAAAAAATAGATATATACAAAAAGATTATGAAGGCAGATAGTGAAGAAAGTATAATAGATATTATTGATGAATTAATAGATAGATTTGGTGAACCACCTGAAGTAGTTATGAATCTTATAGAAATCAGTAGAATAAAAATTACTGCCCGAAAGTTGAATATAGAAAAGATAGAAAAGAAAGATAATACTTTAATCAACTGTTATTTTGAAAACCAGGATACCCTTAGTGGCGAAGCCGTTATGGAAATTGTAAAAAAATATTCTAAAAGATTGAAGATAAGGTCAGCTTCTCAACCTGTAATTGGGATAAAACTAAAAATGGATGATGATAGAATTAAATTGTTAAAAAATATATTGGAAGATCTAAAAGATTTATTATATAATGAATAAAATAGAACTGTTAGTATAAAATGTTTAGTTTTTAAGGAAGGATGTCTTGTATGGAGGTACAACAGGAAGGTAGTAATTTTATAAAAGGAGCAGCTATTCTTAGTGCTGCTGGTTTAGCTTCAAAATTTATAGGTCTTGGTTACAGAATAATTTTACCCAGACTTATTGGAGCAGAGGGGATAGGATTATATGAAATGGCTTATCCCATTTACACTACCTTATTAGTTGTTTCTCGCTCGGGGATTCCAGTTTCTCTGGCCAAGCTTATTTCAGATCGACTTGCTAGAGGAATGAGGAAAAGTGCATTTAAAATATTTAGAGTTGGAAGAAGTATGAGTATTGTAGTTGGATTGTTTTTTTCAATTTTAATGGTCATTTTAGCTCATCCTATTTCAAGAATGTTAAATGAAAAAGCTTATTATCCAATAGTAGCTATAGCTCCAGCCATCTTTTTTGTTTCTATAATGGCTAATTATCGTGGTTTTTTTCAGGGTTTTCAAACAATGGTACCTACAGCAGTTTCTCAAGTTATTGAGCAGTTGACTAGAATGTTAACTATGATTTTTTTAGTTTTATTTTTAGTTAGAAATGGTTATTCAATTGGAGTAACAGCTGCTGGTGCAACTTTTGGAGCTGTGACCGGATCAATAATTGGACTTATAGTACTTTTATATATATACCATAAAAAAGAACAAAAGCTATGGAATACAATAGAAAGAGATAAAATTGAGAATATAGAATATGTACAAATAGGCAAAAAAATAGTTAATTTAGCTTTACCCATAACTTTAGGAGCACTTGTTTTACCGGTAATGAAATTGGTTGATGCTCTGATTGTACCTAATAGACTACAAGTTGCAGGTTTTAGCGAAAGTGTTTCTACAGAATTATTTGGACATCTTTCAGGGATGGCAATTGTTTTAGTGAACTTTCCAACTATAATTACTATTTCTCTTGCTGCAAGTCTGGTTCCGGCTATCTCAGATGCTTATGCCAGAAAAAGAGATGACCTCATAAGCAGGAAAACACAGACTGCTCTGAGATTAACAATTCTTGTAGGTTTGCCTTCTGCAGTAGGATTGTTTTTGTTAGCTACTCCTTTAACTGATGTTTTTTTTGATGCACCTGCTGCTGCAGTTCCTTTGAGAATAGTAGCCTGGAGTGTTATTTTTATAACTTTGCAACAGACTTTATCGGCTATTTTACAGGGAATAGGAAAAACTGGGATTCCTGCTCGTAATCTTTTTATAGGTGGAATTGTAAATGCTATCTTAAACTATACTTTAACAGCTAATTCGGCTTTAGGAATTAGAGGAGCAGCTTTTGGTACAGCAGCTGGATTTGTAGTTGCAGCAATTTTAAATTTATTTTCGGTAAAAAAATATACAGATTTCAATTTTAAATTTAAGACTCTAATTTATAAACCTTTTTTAGCAGTATTAGGAATGGCTCTTTTTGTTAAATTTGGATTTTCAAGAGTTTTAAGATTCATTTCTTTTGTACCCCAAAGTTTTGAATATGCAGTAGGTACATTTTCTACAGTTTTTTTGGCAGCTATAATCTATTTCTTTTTATTATTGTTATTAAAAGAAATTAGCTATAATGATATTATCCTGGTTCCGTTTATTGGTAAAAAAATTGGAGACTTTTTGCTTAAATTAGGTTTAGTAGGTGATAAATAATAATGGATTATAATCTATTGAGTGAAGAAATAACAAGACTTGTAAAGATTATGGAGAGATTAAGAGGAGAAAATGGGTGTCCCTGGGATAGGAAACAAAATTATTATTCATTAAAAGGTTATATTTTAGAAGAAGCTTATGAAGTAGTTGAAGCTCTGGAAAATGAAGATATAGGACATTTAAAAGAAGAATTAGGAGATTTACTTCTTCAGGTGATATTTGAATCCCAAATTGCAAAAGAAAATAAAGATTTTGATTTAATAGAAGTGATTAAGAATATAAATAAAAAATTAATAAAAAGACATCCTCATGTTTTTGAAGATTTAAAATTGAAAAGTGCAGAAGAAGTAAAAGAAACTTGGGATAAAATAAAAGAGGACGAAAAAGGAAACACTATAAAAGGAATAGATGATTATGACAAAGGTCAACCTTCTTTAAATCAAGCTTATGAAATTCAGGAAAATGCTAAGGAAGTTGGTTTTGATTGGGATGAATCTATCAGTATTATTGAAAAATTAGAGGAAGAATTATCTGAAATTAAAGAAGCAATTAAAAATAATGAAAAAGAAGAAATAAAAAATGAAATAGGAGACATAATTTTTAGTGCAGTTAATTTGAGCAGATTTTATAATATCAACCCAGAACTTGCAGTTTTTTCAACAATTATAAAATTTAAAAAAAGATTTAAATTCATGGAAAAAGAGGCCGAAAAAAATAACATAATTTTTTCTGAGTTATCTTTAGAAGAAATGGAAAAATACTGGAAGAAAGCAAAATTAGAATTCAAGGAGGAATAAACTTGAAAAGAATAATTAGTTTAATAGTGATAGTAATTTCATTAATAACCTTAACAAATTATAATATTGTGAAAGCCAATGATTTTGATGTAAGTGTAGATTCGGCTATTCTTTTGGAAGCAGAAACTGGAGAGGTAATTTTTGAAAAAAATGCAGATAAAAAAGTTCCGCCAGCGAGCATTACAAAAATAATGACTCTTTTACTGTCAATGGAAGCTATAGAAGAAGGGAAGTTAAATCTTGATGATAAGATTGAGGTGAGTAGAAAAGCTGAATCCATGGGCGGTTCTCAAATATTTTTACCTGCTGGAGTTGAATTAAAGCTTGAGAAATTACTGGAAGCAGTATCAATGGCTTCGGCTAATGATGCCAGTGTAGCTGTTGCTGAAGCAGTAGGTGGAAGTTATAATAATTTTATTGCCATGATGAACGAAAGAGCTAATGAATTAGGAATGAAAAATACAAATTTTGTTAATTCTACTGGGTTACCTGCAGAAAATCATTATAGTACAGCTCGAGATATATCAATAATGGCTAGAGAATTAATAAAACATGAAAAAGTTTTAGAATGGACTTCTACCTGGTTAGATTATATAGAACTTCCAGAAAGAAAAGCTATGGTGGTTAATACAAATGAATTAATAAAAAAATATGATGGTCTTGATGGTTTAAAAACCGGCCATACTCAGGAAGCAGGATTTTGTCTTGCTGGTACAGCAGAAAATAATAATATGAGGTTAATTTCTGTAGTTCTTAATGGTGACACTTTAAAAGAAAGAGAAGAGGCCACTACTGAGTTAATGGATTATGGTTTTAATACTTTTAGAAAAACAACAGTAGTTGAAAAAGATAAAAAAATAAATAATATTGTTGTGTCTAATGGTAAAAAAACAGTAACGACAGGTACAACAGAAAATGAATATAAAACATTAGTAAGGGTTGGACAGAGTGATAATATAGAAACTAAAGTTAATTTAAATAAAGAGATTAAAGCCCCGATCACTAAAGGTGATGTATTAGGCCAAATAACTATTTTAAAAAATGAGGAGAAAGCTGGAACAGTCAATATTATAGCTGAAGAAAAAATCAAAAAAGCAAATATATTAGTTAGAATGTGGAGATCTTTTGGTAATTGGTTAAATGGATTATTCAGTTAAGATAAGAGCGGATTTATTTCCGCTTTTATTTTTTTTCTTTAAACTCTTGACAAAAGGTCAGACAAATGATACAGTATGAAATGTCGCTGAAAAAGAAGGGCGACAAAAAAAGATAAATTTTTCAAAAGAGCCCTTGACAGAGGCAGATAAAAATGATACAGTATAAACTGTCGCGTTAAGGAGCAGCCCTTAAAAGCCGGTAAAAAAGAGGCTAAATATAAGGGAAAATAACCTTGACAAAACAAAGATTAGATGATATGATGATTAATGCGTCAAATTATGAAGCGCCGTTTTTTACGCGCTTTTTTAAAACAAGAGAACCTTGAAAAGTGAACAGCAAGCCAACGTTAATTTCAATTAATGATTAAGAGCCAAAAGCTCAAACT
>DATFIM010000095.1 GCA_035270125.1 Halanaerobiales bacterium
GCTTTACTATCAGCAATACCAATAGCAGATCCAACCTATGATAAGGAAAGAATAATCTTAGAAGGAGATGTACCTAGTCCGGTAGATCCACCATCTGGATGTCGTTTCCACCCACGCTGTCCGAAGGCAATGGATATATGTAGTGAAAAAGAACCTGAATTTAAAGATTATGGTGATGAACATTATGCTGCCTGTCATCTATTAGATTAAAATGGAGTAAATTTAATATATTAGATATAGTTGTTTGGTTATATAAAGGAGATGAGATTATTGCGCTTATATGGTACTATGCAAAAAAATGAAAAAGGAGTTTTAGAGATAGGAGAAGTTGGAATAGATAAATTAGTAGATGAATTTGATACTCCTCTTATAGTTCTTGATGAAAAAGAAATAAGAAATAAAATTGATGAATATAAAAAAGGTCTTTCTTCTTATCCTGGAGAATCAAAAATTCTTTATGCAAGTAAGGCTTTTGCTAATAGAACACTTTATAGAATTTTTAAAGAAGAAAATATTAGTCTTGATGTAGTATCTGGAGGAGAATTATACACAGCTTTAAAAGCTAATTTTCCAGCTGAAGAAGTATTTTTTCATGGAAATAATAAACTAGCTTCTGAAATTGAATTAGCTTTAAAAAATAATATTGGAGGATTTATAGTAGATAATTTTCCAGAAGCTAAATTATTAAACGATCTGGCAGATAAATATAATAAAAATGTGGAAGTAATGATACGTCTTACGCCTGGTATAGCAGCTCATACTCATGATTTTATGGTAACAGGAAAAGTTGATTCAAAATTTGGAGTAGGAATTAAAAATGGTGATGCAGAAAAATTAGTTGATTTAATTTCAAATAAATATAAGAACTTAAAATTGAAGGGAATTCATGCCCATATTGGTTCGCAAATTTATAAAAAAGAAGGTTTTTTAAAATTAATTGAAATAATGGTTAAATTTATGAAAGATATGAAAAATGAAAATGGGATTACTATGACCAAGTTAGATCTTGGTGGAGGCCTGGGTATTCCTCATACTGAAGATGATCCTGTGATTCCTATTAAAAAATATGTTAAAGAAATGGTTGAAAAAGTAATAAAAGAAGTTAATAATCATAACTATCCTTTACCAGAATTGTTACTTGAACCGGGAAGGTCTATAATTGGAACAGCCGGGACTACTCTTTATGAAATTGGAATGATCAAGGATATCGAAAATATTAAAAAATATATAACAATAAATGGAGGTATGAGTGATAATATCAGACCATCATTATATGGAGCAGAATATGAGGCTTTTTTAGCAAATAAAATGAATGCAAAACCAGAAGAAGAAGTGAGTATTGCCGGTAAATGTTGTGAAACTGGTGATATACTTATAAAAGATATTAAACTTCCAGTAAGTAAGAGAGGAGACATACTGGCAGTAACCTGTACAGGAGCTTACACTTATGCTTTATCAAATAATTATAATGGTATACCTCGTCCAGCAATAGTTCTTATAAATGAGGGAGAGGCTAATCTTATAGTAAAAAGAGAAAGTTATGATTATCTGCTCAGCCATGATGTTATACCTGCCGGCTATTAAAATTTTTAATATATTAAGTCGAATGAAGAAAAGTAATTTATAAATAGATAAATATAATATAAAAAAATTAGAAAGTTAACATGCTCCCCTGTTTATTAATATAAAAAAGGAGAGCATATTTTTTTAACTCACATCTCTTCCCACATTACTTTCTCCTCAGCACTCAATTCATTCCAGCCATCAGCACAATCAGCAAAACAGGCTTTAACAAAGTTCTGCTGGGCAGTACTTTCACCAGTAGGGACACCTTTCTTTTTTACCACATTAATACCTTTCCAGTTAGAAAACACCATTGAAGAAGCAAACTGGCCACTGGCATTAATAGAAAAAAGTGGACCTGTAACTTTAGCCATCTTAATCGCCTCTTTTCGGTCTTTTAACCAGTCGTTGTTTTTTCATGGCTCTTTTATGATTGGCCTTCAAAAACTTATTATAACCACTTAAATGAGGTGGAAACTTTTCGTGTATATAAGTATCCATCTCCATATTTCCTGAAATTATGGCCCGGGCCAACTTCAAATTCATCTCCACAGAATTAACAGAATTAAGAACTGGATCTGCAAAAGTAATATCAGGTGAATCAGGGATATCTCCCTTTGTTCCCACAGTAATATAATCAAATTCAGCAGACGTTAAAAATTCATTGTATCCAACTCCATAACCGATATATCCTGGATAAACATCAACTTGTGGTTCTATTAAAAACCACTCGTCAGGTTCTACTTCCCCAACAGGCCAGACTTTAATCTGACATGGTGAAGAAAAATCAGGCAGATATAATCTTACATAGTAATATTGATCTTTCACAAGTTCTCCAGTAAATTCTTCTGCATTGTAATAATGATAGTCATAATAGCCACCTAATTCAACTTCAGGATAGGTCCAGAGTTTAGTCTGGAAGTAAAAGCCTAAATCACTATAATTATCTACTGCCTTCCAGTTGAGTAAAACAGTCGCTCCACTAAAAGGATAGGCATCAGTTACTGGATAATCACTGCTATAGTCAGTTTTAAATTTAGCAACAACATCTACTGGACATCTGTCTTCGGTAATTTCTCCAACTTCCTCAAATTTAATATATTCTTCACCATCAGGATAAACAAAACTTTCATCTTCTCTAATAAATTTAGCCATATTAATCACCTATTCCATTTCAAAACATAGATTGTCTTCAGCAACTGATAATTCATCATCTTTAAAAGGGGCAAGATTTCCATCAACAGGAAAATAAATTAAAAGCATACCATCAGTACCTGTCTTTTTATCAGATACAAAAGCAGCTAAAACATTTTCATTTTGATCATTAAGCCAGGGACCGAAATTAACTTCTTCCAGGTTAAATAATCTTGTTATATCTGGCCCTGAGAGAGGTTCTT
>DATFIM010000096.1 GCA_035270125.1 Halanaerobiales bacterium
TTGATTTTGATAAAGAAATAGTTATTGTTTCTCGTGATTCCAGTTCAGGAACTTTTGGAGTATTTAATGATGTAGTTAATGATGGTAAAATTGATGGTAACCCTATAAGATTAACTCCTACTGCTTTAACTCAATCATCTAATGGCGATATTGCCGGGACAGTTGCAGATACAGAAGGTGCAATAGGTTATGTAGGATTAGGATATTTATCTGATAATCTTAAAGCTGTAAAAGTTGAGGGAGTAAAGCCTACAAATGCAACAGTTGCTAATGGCCAGTTCCCAATTGCTCGTCCATTATATATGTTTACTGATGGATGGCCACAGGGTGAAATTAAAAAATTCCTTAATTTTGTCTTAAGTACAGAAGGCCAAAAATTAATTGAACAAATAGGGTATGTTCCCCTTCACTAAAAATTAAAATAATTGATATATTTTGATACTAAAGAAGAAGAGCCTAATTTGGGGCTCTTTCTTTTTTTGTTACAACATATTAACATCCCTTTAACTTTTTTTTAACATTTTAGTGTTACAATCAAATTAGAAAAAAATGTGTTTATAAAGGGGGAAATAGATATTGCATTGGAAAACTAAAGAAAAAATAATTAAAAAAGTTTTATTTGCTTTTGCTTTATCTTCTATTTTATTTTTAACAGGTATTGTAATTGTATTATTTATTGAAGGTTTACCAATATTTGAAGAAGTAGGAGTTTTGGAATTTATAACAGGTAAAATTTGGTATCCGACTTTTTCACCACCTGACTATGGAATTTTACCTCTTATTCTTGCCTCTTTGGTTGTTACTTTAGGAGCGATGATAATAGCTGCACCTTTAGGAATAGCATCCGCTATCTTTATTTCTTATATACTACCTAAAAAATATAGAAAAATAGTTAAACCTGCAGTTGAGATGTTAGCAGGTGTCCCATCTGTTATTTATGGTCTTTTTGGGATGAAAATACTGGCTCCATTTTTGAGTGATTTGTTTAATCTACCTACAGGTCTTACGGGATTAAATGCATCAATTATGTTAGGAATCATGGCTTTACCAACTGTTGTCAGTCTTTCTGAAGATGCAATTACTACAGTTCCTAAAAAGTTCAGAGATGCTTCTTTGGCTTTAGGAAGTACTAAATGGGAAATGTTAAGTAAAGTTATTTTACCTACTGCTTCATCTGGAATTGTAACAGCAGTTATTCTTGGAATGGGAAGGGCAATAGGAGAAACAATGACTGTATTAATGGTCGCAGGAGGAGCACCGGTTATGCCTAAAAGTATATTTAAACCACTCAGGCCGATGACAGCTACAATTGCTGCTGAAATGGGAGAAGCCCCAGTTGGTAGTGGTCACTATCATGCACTTTTTGGAATCGCAATTGTGCTTTTTGTTATAACTCTTGTCTTTAATATAATAGCTGATATTGCTTCACAAAGATTTAAAGAGAAAGTGAGTGGTTCTTAATGGATAATAAACTACAATTAAGACATATAAAACAAAAAATATATTTTTCAGTTTTTGGGCTGACTCTATTAATAGCTCTTGCAGCTTTAGTTCTAATAATATATTTTGTATTTAGCAAGGGAATAGGAGTAATAGATTGGGAGTTTATATCTGCTATGCCGCAAAATGGTATGACTGAAGGTGGAATATTCCCGGCAATTCTAGGATCATTTTATCTTGTTATTGGATCAATAATATTTTCAGTTCCTTTAGGAGTATTAGCAGCAATTTATATGACTGAATATGCTAGTGAAGGTAAAATAATTAGGATTATAAGAATTGGTGTCAATAATTTAGCTGGTGTACCTTCAGTTGTATTTGGTCTTTTTGGGTTAGCAGTTTTTGTAAAGTTTTTTAATTTTGGGGTTTCAGTACTATCTGGATCGTTAACTTTAGGAATAGTCATTTTGCCAACAATCATTAGGGCTTCAGAAGAGGCATTAATGTCTGTTCCAGATGAATATAGAAAAGCTTCTTTAGCAATGGGAGCAACAAAGTGGCAGACAATAAAAAATGTAGTATTGCCTGCAGCTATGCCAGGAATTTTCACTGGTTGTATTTTGGGGATTGGAAGAGTAGCTGGAGAGACAGCACCTATATTATTTACTGCGGTTACTTTTTATTCAAGGCGCTTACCTGATTCAATATTTGATGAAGTAATGGCTTTACCCTTTCATATTTATGCTCTATTGAAAACAGGTACTTCCCCTGAACAACAGGTTCCAATAGCATATGGGGCGGCAGTAATTTTATTGTTATTAGTTCTTGGAATTAACTTAATTGCAATTTTGCTTCGAATTAAATATAGTAAAAAAATGGGTTCAGAATAATAATATATTGAAATCTGCATTTAGTTTTTTAATAGATGCAGATTTTTTAATAATAAAAGTCAGAATATTATTAATTTTATATTTTTCAAAATTTTTTGTTAAAATAAGAAGGATTTATTAAATTAAGATAGAATAAAGTATATGGAAAGCAATTGTCGACAAACGACAATAAATATTTTTTTAAGTTGTATTGTCGACAGTAGACATTTATTATAAAAAGGGGTGATACTCTTTAGTTAACTGCTTTTTGTAATTATTAATAAACAAAAGGGGGATAATTAATTATGGCTAAAAAGAAAAGTATTTTGGATTTTAATGAAATGAAAGAAAAAGGTGAAAAAGTAGCCTGGATTACAGCATATGATTTTCCTACTGCACAATTTGCTGAAGAAGCTGGTATGGATATGATTTTAGTGGGAGATTCATTGGGAATGGTAGTCAAAGGTTATAAAGGTACTGAACCGGTAACAATGGAAGATTGTATTGCTCATTCTCAGGATGTAAGACGCGGTGCTCCCAATACATTTTGTATAGGTGATATGCCTTTAGGTTCTTATCAAGTTTCAGAAGAAAAGGCAGTTGAAAATGCAGTTCGTTTTATTAAAGAAGCTGATATGGATGCAATAAAATTAGAAGGTGGCAGAAGAGTTACAGATAAAATAGAAGCGATCACAGAAGCAGGAATAGTAGTATTTGGACATATTGGACTAACTCCTCAGAGTTCAGGTCAACTTGGTGGATTTAAAGCTCAAGGTTTAACTGTTGATAGTGCTCGTGAACTAATTAAAGATGCTCTTGCTGTTCAGGAAGCTGGAGCTAGAGCTTTATTGCTAGAAGCTATTCCACCTGAAGTAACAGAATATATTAGTAATAAATTGGATATACCAGTATATTCAATAGGAGCAGGTGCTCCCTGTGATGGTCAATTATTGATTTGTGGAGATATGTTAGGTATGTTCCAGGCTTTTACTCCAAAATTTGTAAAGAAATATGCTAATGTAGCAGAAGAAGAAATTAATGCATTTAAAAAGTATATTGATGAAGTAAAAAATGGAGAATTTCCTAAAGATGAACATGTTTATCATATAAAAGATAGTGAAGAGGAATTTGAAGAATTATTTGATGAATTTGAATAAAATTAAATTATAAAAAATAAATGGAGGTTATATAAAATGGCTTTTAAAGATATGCAGAAATTTATTGAAGATAAAACAGATTTTCCAGTGAGAGAAAGTTTTGATATGCCTGATTCAGATAAACGTTTTGATGGTGGAGCACATGCCAGAATAGAGATTTCTGGTATAGAAGGAGTTTCTAATCTGGAAGCAATGATAGATGAAGCAGATAAGAGAAATGTTACAGTTCACCGAGTAATCTCTTTAGTTAGAGGAGCTACTCTGCTTGATGATGGTGAATTGAAAGCATTTGCTGAATTAGGTGCAGAAAATGATTTAGAATTATTAGTTAACCCGTCAGCTAATCGTGGTTGGGATTCAGGTAGACAGTATGTTACTGATGAAGGTTATGTTTCCGGGATGAGAATGCGTGGTCATGATATGGCATATAATTATTTGCGTGAAGTAGATAGATGTTTAGAAGCTGGTCTCAGAGGTTTTCTTGTTACAGATGAAGGTATGCTTAAATTGTTAAATCAAATGAGAGATGAAGGACTAATTCCTGAAGAAACTAAATTTAAAGTATCAGTCTTTGCCGGACATGGTACAGGTTATGGTGGAAAATTATTAGAAGACTTAGGAGCAGATAGTTTTAACCCACTTGCAGATATGACTTTACCAATGTTAGCTTCTATTCGTCAGAGTGGTCTTGATATTCCTTTAGAT
Organism: Halanaerobiales bacterium; assembly: GCA_035270125.1. Classification (NCBI taxonomy): domain Bacteria; kingdom Bacillati; phylum Bacillota; class Clostridia; order Halanaerobiales; species Halanaerobiales bacterium. Next base: position 4,172 of record DATFIM010000096.1, read on the forward strand.
GTTTATATGAGTCTTGTTGAGTCAATGGGTGGTTTTCAGCGTTATCATGAATCAGCTGAAATAGCAAGAGTTGCTGCACCTGTATATTACAAAATTGAGCCAGGACCTTCTGAAGCAGAATTATATAATACCTGGGTAGATGCACAAAATCCTGATTATGGTGATAATCTTGCAAGACAGAGAGTAAAATTAGCACAAATTATTACTGAGTGGTTGGATAGATCAGACCATGATATTGTAATGAATGACTATAAAGAAGATCTTTCAATTCCTAAACCATAATTAATATAAAAAAATATAGAAATATAAATCTAAACTTTATCTAAATTGTGATTGGAGGTCATAAAATGGAAAAAGTAAGTGTATTTGAATCAGCCTTAAATGCTTTAAAAACTGCCGGTGAAAAAGGTGGAATAGATGAAAGAGTTATTCGTTTATTATCCAGACCAAAAAGAGTAATTGATTTTTCAATACCACTTAAGATGGATAATGGAGAATTTAGATTATTTGAAGCATATAGAGTACAATATAATGATGCATTAGGTCCAACTCGTGATGGTACCAGATTTGTACCTAATTTAGATCTTGATGAAGTTAAGGCTTTAGGTCTTTTTATGACAATTAAACATGCTGTTTCTGGTGTTCCTGCTGGTGGAGGAAAAGGTGGAATAAAAGTTGACCCTTCTGAGCTTAGCGAATGGGAACTTGAGAGATTAACCAGAGGTTTCATTAGAAATTTAAAACCTATGGGACCTAATACTGATATTCCAGGTGCAGACATTGGTACTAATTATAAGACTCAATCCTGGATGCTTGATGAATATGAACAAATTACTGGTGAACATTTACCACATGCTATTAATGACAAACCTTCAAGTATGGGAGGCACTGCAGGTAGTGCTGAAGCTACAGGTCTTGGAATATTCTTCGTTTCAATGGCCGCATTTGAAGATTATAATGTAAGTAAAGATGCTGATATTGTAGTTCAGGGATTTGGACAGGTTGGTGCTAACATAGCCAGATATCTTGATGATCAGGGATATAACATAATCGGTGTAAGTGATATTAGTGGAGGTCTTTATTTAGAATCAGGTTTTGATATTGCTGATTTACAGGAATATGTTGAAGAAAATGGTGTAATAGAAGGATATGGAAAAGGTGAAGAAATCAGTAATGAGGAATTGCTTGAATTGGATTGTGAAGTTTTAATTCCGGCAGCAGTTCAAAATGTACTTAATAAAGAAAATGCTGATAATGTTAAAGCTGACATTATAGTAGAAGCTGCTAATGGCCCTACAACTCCAAAGGCAGAAAAGATTTTTGAAGATAGAGGTATAACAATCGTCCCCGATGTTGTAGCAAATGCTGGGGGAGCAATAGTATGTCATTATGAGAGAATACAGGGGATTACTGATGATTATTGGAAGTTAGAAAAAGTAAATAATAAACTAAAAGATCAAATACTTGGTGCTTATAACTCCGCGAAGAGAGAAGCAGATAAAGCAGATAGTTCATTAAGAACTGGAGCCTGGATAACTGCATTAAAAAGAGTTAGCGAATCTGTGAAGATGAGAGGCTGGGTATAAAATAAAAAAAGGCCTCCTTAAACTGGAGGTCTTCAGTTTAAATTTAAAAAGATAAGTAGTAGAGAAATTAAAAAAGGAGTGATTTTTAAATGGCTGGATTTTGGTCAGTTATACCCCCGCTTGTTGCAATTGGTCTTGCAATTTATACAAGAAAAGTACTAATCTCTTTATTTATTAGTATTTGGGTGGGAGGATTAATTCATACAGGTGGAAGTCCCTTCGCAGCTATTGGTCTTACTTTTACTTGGATGAAAGATGTTATGACAGACCCTTGGAATGCAAGATTTTTAGTTATGACAGCACTTTTAGGTTCAGGAGCAGCTTTTATGTTTAAAATAGGTGGTTCATTTGCTATCACAAGATCTTTGGAAAAGAAGTTAAATAATAGAAGACGTGCCCAGACTTTTGGTTGGGCTTTAGGGATGATTGTTTTCTTTAATGATTATGTAAATTCAGTTATAGCAGGTAATGCTTCTAAAGATATAACTGCTAAATATAATGTTTCCAGAGAAAAATTAGCATATATTTTAGATGCTACTGCAGCACCTATTGCAACTATAGGACCAGTTTCTGACTGGATAGGTTATCAAGTTTCATTAATTGCAGCTGCTTTTGCTTCAATAAGTCTTGTCGATACTAAAGCATATTTTGCATTTTTAAAATCTATTCCATGGAACTTTTACAGTATTTTATCATTAATTGCTGTACCAATGATTATTTGGGGAAAAGATTTTGGCCCAATGGCTAAAGCAGAACTTAGAGCAATGAAGACTGGAAAATTAATTGGAGATGATGCTACTCCCTTATCTTCTGTTGAAGATGATTTAGGTGAACCAGTGCAGCCTGAAAAAGCCAATGTCTGGTACTTTATAATTCCTTTAGTAACTTTAATTAGTGTAGGCATCTGGGCTTTATGGTATACAGGAGGAGGAGCTTCTGGAAAACCTATTATGGATGCCATAGCTGATACAGATGTTTCTATCGCATTGACCTGGGCAGCTTTTGCAATGACTTTTGTAGGAGTATTATTTGGATTTAAACAAGGTATGAGTTTTGACGAAATTGAAGATACTTTATTAGGTGGATTCAAAACTATGTTACCAGCTCTAGTTATTATTATTCTTGCCTGGTCAATTGGTACTGTTACTGATGTGTTGGGGACTGCAGATTATGTAGTGGAAGCAACAAGAGGATGGATGTCTGCAGGACTGTTACCATTTCTAATTTTTGCTATTGGTATGTTTATAGCATTTTCTACGGGAACATCTTGGGGAACAATGGCTATTTTAACTCCAATTGGGGTTCCTCTAGCTTATGAAATAGGCGGTTTATCGTTAGTATATATCATTATAGGTGCTGTATTTGCTGGTGCTATATTTGGTGATCATTGTTCACCAATTTCAGATACAACAGTAATGGCATCAATATTCGCTGGTTCTGATCATATCGATCATGTTAAAACTCAGATACCTTATGCAGTAATACCAGCAGGAATAGCAGCAGTTTTATATTTGCTTTCTTCACAGATACAAAAAGGTTATATTTTGCTTATTATTGGAGTTATAGCTCAATATTTTATTTTCAAATGGGTAGGTAACTATTATCAGAAACATAACTTTAGTGAGGAAGAGATAGAAGCCTTAAATAATAAAGAAATTCATGATATAGATCAGGTAGAAGTTTAAATTTTTTACTAAAAATCAAAAAAGGCCTCCTTAAACTGGAGGTCTTCAGTTTTCACTATTAATTAGAGGAGGAAATAGTAATGTTACTATTTGAAGAATCTGAGTATAAAAATAGGTTAAAAAAGACTAAAGAAAGAATGAGAGAAAAGGGTATTGATGTTTTAATGGCTACTCATCCAGCTAATATGAATTATTTAACTGGTTATGATGGTTGGTCCTTTTATGTCCATCAATGTGTTTTAGTTTCATTAGACCAGGAAGAACCAGTTTGGATAGGTAGAAATATGGATGCCAATGCAGCAAAAGTAACTACTTATTTAAGTGAAGAAAACATAAAAAATTATGCAGATGATTATGTACATTCCCCAATAGGTAAACATCCTGTAGATTTTATAGTAGATGTCATCAAAGAAAGAGGATGGGGAGATAAAAATATTGGTTTAGAAATGGATCAATTCTATTTTACTCATAAAACATATGAAATATTGAATGATAACTTACCACAGGCTTCATTTACTGATGCTAATTTACTTGTAGCTATGGTAAGACAAATAAAATCGCAACAGGAAATAGAATATATGAAAAAAGCTGGAAAAATAGCTGAAAAGGTAATGAGAACAGGTATAGATGCGCTTGAAGTTGGTAGAAGAGAATGTGATGTTGCAGCAGATATATCACATGCTCAAATAAGTGGAACAGATGATTTGGGAGGAGATTATCCAGCAATTGTTCCTCTAATGCCAGCTGGTGATGGGATAGATGCTCCTCACTTAACCTGGAGTGAAAGAAAATATGGAAATAATGAACCTGTGATTTTAGAATTATCAGGTTGTTATAACCGTTATCATGCACCAATGGCAAGAACAGTATATCTTGGAGATCCTCCTTCAAGAATGAAAGAAATTACTGATTTTGTGGTAGAAGGATTGGAGGAAACACTTGATTTCATTGAACCTGGAGTGACCTGTGAAGCAGTTGAAGAAAAATGGAGAAACTCAATTGCTAAAGGTTCATTAGTTGATGCTTCTAGATTAGGTTATTCATTTGGATTAAATTATCCACCTGATTGGGGAGAACAGACAGCAAGTATGCGTCCTCATGATAAAACAGTACTTAAAGAAAATATGACATTTCATTTGATCCCTATTATCTGGGAAGAAGATATAGGTTTTGAAATGAGTGCAGCTATAAGGATTACTGAGGATGGAGCAGAAGAATTATATGATTTTCCCCATAAATTATTTACAAAATAAATTAGCCATAAACTCCTCCAGAAATCTTAGATTTTGATAATTATGAAAAAATTCAGTAATTGGAGAAGGATTATAAGACATAGTATAGAATAAATTAATGTATTTTAATTTAAGATTTTTGGAGGAATATCGCTTCTGGGGGATTTAAAATGAAGTTTAATAAGGAAATTCAGCATAAAAGTTTGAGTGGAAAAGTTGTTGACTATCTTAAAGAAGAAATATTTATGGAAAATTATACAGGTGGAGATCGTATACCTGAAACCAAAATTGCTAATGAATTAAATATAAGTAGAGCTCCGGTGAGAGAAGCTTTTAAAGAGCTTGAAAATATGGGATTTGTTGAAATAATATCTAGAAAAGGGACTTTTGTAGTTGACTTTAGAGAAGATGAAGTTCAGGAATTATATGAAATAAGAGTGATATTGGAAGAAAAAATATTTAAAAAATTAATTAAAAATAAAATTTTATCTGAAAATGATTTTGAATATTTAGAAGAATTAATAGAGGAAATGGTTGAAATAGCTAAGAGTGACAAAAATGAAAATAGAAAAGTTTTTGAAGTGAATAAATTAGATATGAAATTTCACCGGTATTTGTGGTGTAAGTCAGAAAGTAAATGGACTATAAAGATCTTAACTACTTTATATAATCAACTTCAATTAGCAATGATTCTTGATGCAAAAAAAGAAGAGAATTTAGTAAAAGCAAGTTTAAAACATCAAAAAATTATTGATAATTTAAGAAATAATGATTTAAAAGAAACTAAAAATGCTGTTATAGAACATATTAAGACATTATCTAAACAGGTTGAAGACTAAAGATTGAAACTATTTTTATAAGAATAAATGTCGACAATTGACTGTTAACAAAATGGATAAGAAAAGATTGAGTTTTCTGAAAAGGAATAATATTTAGTTAGGAGTGATAATCATGTCTAAAGAAATAATTTACACAGAAAATGCACCTGAGCCAGGCAATTATTCACAGGCAGTACAGTTAGGTAATACAATTTATGTTTCTGGTCAAACTGCCGATGATCCTGAAACAGGAGAAGCAGTACACGGCTCAGTTGCTGAACAGACTGAACTAATTTTGACAAATATAAAAAATATTTTAGAATCAGCAGGTTCCAGTATGAAAAAAGTAGTGAAAGTAAATGTTTATATCTCAGATATGAAATATAAAGAAGAAATGGATAATACGTATAAGAAATTTTTCGATAAAAACCCTCCAGCAAGAATTGCAATGGCCGTAAAAGGGCTTGATGCTGGTTTAGATGTTGAAATAGATGTTATAGCTGAAGCTTAATAAATTTGGTTAGTAACAGGAGGGTATTTATGGGTTTAAAAAATTTAGAATTGAAAAATATTTATGAAGCTTCAAATAAAGTTTATAAAATAGCCAGAAAAACTCCTCTTTATAAAACTGTAGATCTTTCAGATGAATTAGGATCAGAAATTTATTATAAATTAGAGTTTCTTCAGGATACAGGAAGTTTTAAAGTCAGAGGAGCAAGCAATTTTGCTTTAAATCTTAGTACTGAAAAATTAAAAAAGGGTTTGGTAACCTATTCAACTGGTAATCATGGAAGGGCTGTATCACATGTTGCAAAAACCCTGGGAACTGATGCAAAAGTTTGTTTATCCAATAATGTTCCTGAAAATAAAAAGGAAGGCATTAGAAAATCAGGAGGAAATGTGATTGTTTATGGAGATAGTCAGGATGAAGCTAAAATTAAAGCTGAAGAATTAAACAATAGTGAAGGACGTTCTATTGTTCCACCATTTGATGATACACATATCATCTCCGGTCAGGGTACAATTGGTCTGGAAATAATGCAGGAAATACCTGATTTGGATAGTGTAATAGTTCCTTTAAGTGGTGGTGGATTAATTAGTGGAATAGCTTTAGCAGTAAAATCAGTAAATCCTGAGTGTAAAGTATATGGTGTTTCAATGGATAGAGGTGCAGCAATGTATGAA
>DATFIM010000097.1 GCA_035270125.1 Halanaerobiales bacterium
TTTTTTATTTTTAACTAAAATTATGAAAACATTAGATTTTAATCAAATGGAAAATTTGGAAGGAGGAGGCGCTGCAAGTATAATTTGTGGTGGTGGATTTTTAGGATACTCTGCAATCGTTACATATGCCTTAGCTTTGGGAGGGGTTACAGCTGGAGTATCAGCAGTAGTAGGCCTTGGCATTGGAGCTGTAGGTATAGCAGTTTGTTCTTTAGCTGAGTGAATCATTTTATGTTGCAAGTACTTATAAAATGAATAAAGTATTTGCAACATTTTATTTGTAAAAGTAAATGAAATATTTATTATCAAACCTTAAATTTCTGTTCTATGAAAAAAGTTTATAAAACTATTATTATACTAAACACATTTGCAATAATAGTTTTCAGTATTACAATGCTAATTGGGATAATAAATCTTTTTAATAAAAATTTTGATTTAAGATATGGTGGAATAATTTTTCTTGTATCCATGTGGTCATATAGTATTGGCTTGTTAGTAAAAGAACGGAGAAAACTTAATTAATTGTAATCTTAAAACCATGATAAAACCCCACATCATCTAATCGGATATCAGCCCGATTATCCGGTGCAAAGAACTTTATTAGGTATTAAAAAGGGCAAAGATGAATTTTTAGAAAAAGCGATCGAAATTGCTAAAAACAATTAATAAAAAATGAAATTGACTATGAAACATTTTTCCCTTATTCATAAAACCATACCACTCATTCACAAAACCATACGCTTTACAAAGTCGATTAACATTTGCTTGCATATTTAAAACGCTATACTAAACTTTGTTTTATATTTTATTATTTTTTTTATCTAAAACTTTATTTTTATAGAAACTTTAGATTTTAATCAAATGGAAAATTTGGAAGGTGGTAAGTTTTGGGGTAAACATGATTATCGTTGTCATACAACAAGTTTAGGAACTTATTGCTGTTGGGATTATGCAGCATTTTGGATTGATGTTGGAGGTGATTGCGGATGGGCTCATTTAGAATAATCTAACTAATTACTTGTTAGGTGTCCAAAAAATTAATTTTTTAATAATAATGCTTAGTAAGCTAATTTTTTCAAGATGGTTGTTTTGAAATTGATTTTTGGACACCCTATTATTAAATTTATAAAATATGAAACAATTATTTTTAATTTTTACGATTGTATTTTTGTGTAATAGTGTATATTCTCAGTATTATATTAAAGATATAAAGACAGGAGAATGTATTGAATTTGCTACTATTTTTAATTTCAGTGCAAATACAGGTACTTATTCAAATAAAAGTGGTTTTAAAATTCAAGCAACCCCAAATGATACCTTAATAATTTCTTGTGTAGGTTATTATAGTGATACAATAATTTATACGGCTAATTTGAAAAAAGAAATATTCTTAACACCAAAAATTTATCAAATTGATGAAGTTACTTTAAAAGTAGATGTAAAATCAAAAAAGCATGAATTAGGGTTTAGAAAAGAAAGAGACAAAATTAATTTTTATTCACATGTGGGAAGTGAATGGGTTGCTTATATTGAAAATAAAAATCCAGAACATACGAAATTAATTGAATCTGTTATTTTAAAAACTTCCGGAAAAAGGAAGCAAAATATTGCCTATAGAATAAATATTTATAAGAAAGATAGTATTACAGGACTACCTGGTGACATTATTGCTAATTTACCAATATTTCAATCAAAAAAACATAAAGGGAAAAAATATAATTTGAGTGAAAATCTAATATTCCCGGATACCGGTGTATTTGTTGGTATAGAATGGCTTTCTTATTTAGATGATAAAGGGAATAAAATTGATTCAGGAACTGAAATAGCTCTTAGTGTTCCTCTTACTTTTTCAGTAACTGATTCATACACATATTTTAGAAGTAAATTTCATGATAATCAATGGATTTTAGCAGAAAATGACCATCCCTTATCCCTAATTCAAAATAAAGATAATTCTCCAAACCTGGCCATTTCAATAGCTGTAAAAGAATTTTTACATGAATAATATTTAATAATTTTCAAGAGTAAAATATGCTTCAGTAACAAATCTTGTGTTTTTGAAAAAAAATTTAATGAGAAATTTTATTTATAAATATTACCAACTTAATATATGGTTGGTTTAAACTAGCTTTAGAACCAAATCGTTTTAATGAATTTTTAAAATATGAAGATTTTATTTAATTTATTTTTCTTGTTTTTTCTGGTACAATTATCCTTTGGCCAGGACGTTTCAAAACTGCAAATTTTAGACAAAAATACAAAAGCACCTGTCCCTTATGCTACTATTGTTAAAATAAATGAGAATGCAGGTTTGTATGCAGATGATAAAGGGTATTTTGATGTTACATTTCAACATAATGATACGTTATTCATTTCATGTATTGGTTATTTTTCAAAAATTATTCCTGCAAATGATGTCAAAAAACAGCGTACGATTTATTTAACCCCAAAAACTTATGATATCAATGAAATTGTAATAAAACCGAGAGATAATAATATCCAGACAAAGCATTGGGGATATGATAAAAGCAAGTCTGACTTAACCATATCTAATGCCCCCGGAGCAACTTTTGTAACCTACATCCCAT
>DATFIM010000098.1 GCA_035270125.1 Halanaerobiales bacterium
AAAATAGGGCCAAGTCCTTCAAGTTTACTTAAACCAATCCAGTATTTTTTATTATTCATAATTTCCCTCCTTATTACTTATTATATAATAATTAGATAATAAGTAATATTTTTCCTGCATAATTGCTTATTTATTTTTAAGGAGGGAAATAAATCTTATTCACTTAAAATATATTCTCCTCTGAGATTTACAGAAATTTTTATTTTACTTGGATCAATATTGGTTGAATTAATAGAACTTTCATTTATGCTAGTTTTCATATTATTAAAATATAAAGTGCTTCCCTGTAAATTATCATTAACAGTTAGATTTATTAATTCATATTCATTTTTGTTAAGATTATCTTTAATATATTTCACTTTATTCTCTAAGCTAAATAAAGCTTTTTCTATTACTTTTTCTCTTGCTTTAACCTCATTTTCTAATGAATATTGTAGATTGTATATTGTATTTGCCCCAACTTTTAAACTATCATCGATTATTTTTGAAATAAGTTCTAAATTATAGCTTTTTATTTCTAACATATTTCTAATTTTATAATATTGTATTTTCTGTTGTTCTTCTTCTTTTTCATAAACTGGGTAAATATTAAAAGATATATTTGCTATTTCCAATTGATCGTATTTAGTTAAAATATTTTTGATCTCATTTATTTTTTTATTATTTTCATTTTTAGCAATTTCTAATTTTTCCGACCTTGTTTCTACTCCCAAAATTATTTTAACTTTATCTGGTGAAAATTCCATTTCTTCCTGAGCACTTAAATTTATTGTACTCTTTAAAGTTTCATCCTGAGAATTTAAAGTATTTTGATTGGTAATAAATAAAAAACCAAACATTATAACTAAAATTATAAGCATACTATATAATAATTTATTATTCACAAAATCACCTCAAAATATATTTTTTTATCATACTTTTATTTTTTTCCATTTACCAGATCTAAATCTTAAAAAAACATATCCACCTCTTATACTCCAATCAATAACCATTGCCAGCCAGGCACCTACAAGTCCCCAATTAAAAATATTTATAAATATATATGCCATTCCCAATCTTCCAATCCAACTTGAAATTGCTGTACTATAAAAAACTGACTTAGTGTCTCCTGCTCCCCTTAAAGCACCAGCAAAAATAAATTGAGTTCCCATCGGTATTTGAGCAAATGCAACTATTCTTAAGTTTCTAACTCCCAACCTTATTATCTCTGGGTCATCTGTATATAGCTTCATTAAAAATTCTGGAAAAATCAAAAATACTAGAGCCATAACTCCCATTATCATTGATCCTATTTTCCAGGATTCAAAAGCACTTTCTTCAGCCTGTTCAGGTTGTTTTGCACCTAAATTTTGTCCCACAAGTGTTGTTGCTGCAACTGCCATTCCAAATCCAGGCATATATGATAAAGACTCTGCATTTACTGCAACCTGATGAGATGCATAAGCAATAGTACCCAAACCAGCAACCAAACGAACATAAAAAATTTGAGCGATTCTCATTACAAATTGTTCCATCGCAGCAGGAAGTCCTACTTTTAAAACCCTTTGAATTAATTCAAAATCTATAGTAAAGAAATTTTTCTTTACTATTGTAATAACAGAAGTTTTACGAAAAACATGAATAATAACTAAAACACCACCTAATCCTCTTGAAACACTTGTAGCTATTGCAGCTCCCATAAAACCAAGTTCAGGTGCACCTAAATTACCAAATATTAAAGCATAATTTCCGATTACATTTAAAATATTTACCAGTATATTAATCTTCATTGGAGTTTGAGTATCTCCAGCACCCCTTAATGCAGCAAAAACCATAAAACTTAAAAACATAAAATACATACCAGGAGCTAAAATTTGTAAATACATTGTTCCAAGCCTAATTACTTCACCTTCAGCTCCCATCATTGTTATTATGTTTTTAGCAAAATAATAATATAATCCAAGTAAAACAAAAGCCAAAAAACTTGCTATTAGTAGAGATTGTTGTAAAACTTTTCCTCCCCTTTTTTCTTCCTTTGCCCCAACAAATCTAGCTACTAATGCTGTTGTCCCAACACTAATTGAAGCTCCAATTGCCTGAATTAAAAATAAAGGTTGCATAGAAAGACCAATAGCTGTAATTGCTGCTGCTCCTATCCTTCCAACCATCATCATATCAACTATTCTTGTAAAAGTCATTAAAGATCTTTCGGCAATTACCGGCCAGGCCAATTTAAATATAATTTTTTTGGTAGATTCAGTTTCAACAATTTCTTCTTTTAAATCTGGATCATCTATTTTCATTTCGTCACCTACTTTGATTTATCAAAATTGTTATCCTGGCATTCAGGACAAACCCCATACATTTCCATATCATGATTTTTTATTACATAATTAGTTTCTTCTTCAATTTCTTTTTCAAAATTAGCTAAAGGACATTTAATTGGCAAAATTTCTCCACATTTTATACATATTAAATGTTGATGATGTTTTTCTTCTAACATTTCATACCGCTTTTCATCACTATAAAAATTTAATTGTCTTAGAATCTCATTTTTAGTAAAAAATTTTAAGTTTCTATATATTGTAGATAAACGAATATTATATTTTTTTTCTTCAACAATTTTATTTATTTCTGTTGCAGTTAGAGGCTTTTTTTCTTTATCAATTATACTTAAAATTTGTAACCTGGTTTTTGTAACCTGAATATTATTATCTTTTAATTTGTTTTTCAATTCCTTATCAGTCATAAAATAAATTCACCTCACTTTTTATAATTATCCTTCTCGTATATTTTTAAATAACGCGATAAACAGATAACTTCCCCCAGCAAGTAAAATTATAGTTGCTCCTGAAGGTATATCAAAATTATAGGATAGATATAGACCTATAGCTGAAAACATTATACTTAAAAATACAGCAGTTGCCATCATCTTTTTTAAACTATAAGTAAAAATTCTTGCTATAGCAGCTGGAGCAGTTAATAAAGCAATTACTAAAATAATTCCAACCAATTTAATTACTACAACAATTGAAAAGGCTATTAAAATAAATAGAAAATATTCCATAAATCCTGTATTAATTCCCAGAACTGACAAAAATTCATCATCGAATAAATAGGCTTTCCAGTATTTATAATAAGAACTAATTATGAACAGAATAAAAAATGCTAAAATAGCAGCAAAAATTACATCAAGCCTGGAAGTAGTTAAAATATCCCCAAATAAATAAGTAGACATAGTAGGTGGATAACCAGGAGTAAAAGAAATAAACAAAATCCCCAGGGCCATACCTACAGACCAAAATAAACCAATAAGAGTATCTGATCTTGTATTAATTTGATTTTTTATTTTCACAATAGAAAGAGCTGAAAAAACTGCAAAAGCTAAACCTCCAATCAGGGGCTCAAATCCAAGATAATATCCAAGCCCAATCCCACCAAAGGAGGTATGAGCAATACCTCCACTCATCATTACTAAATTTTTTTCAATTACTATTGTACCAATTATTCCACAGATAATACTTGCAAAAAAAGCACTCATAACCGCATTTTGCATAAAATTATAATTAATTATTGCTTCTATCAACTTTTTCACCTGCCTTATGATTATGGTTATGATTACCCAAAACTCTATGAGGCATACCATGTGCTATTAAATCTACAGGACAACCATAAACATTTTTTACTGTTTCAGGATCTAATTGTTTTTCATGATGATGATAAAGTTTTTTATTTAAACAGGCCACACTATCCAAATAACTGGCAACTGCTTCCATGTTGTGACTAACAATTATAATTGTCATATCCTTATTTATTTCACTTAATAATTCGTATATCTGAGTAGTAGAACTGGCATCAATACTGGCAGTTGGTTCATCTAAAAGCAATATTTTGGGTTCAGTCATTAGAGCTCTTCCTATTAAAACTTTTTGGAGTTGACCTCCAGATAATTGTCCAATTTGACGGTTTCTCAGATTATAAATATCTAATTTTTTCATTATACTTTTTGCTTTTTTATAATCTTTTTTATTATATTTTTTAAATAATTTTAGATTGTCTTTGAGTATACCTGATAAGACTACTTCCTCAACATTAATAGGAAAATCTTTATCAAATTGTGAAGCCTGGGGAACATAACCTAAAAGACCATTTAGTTCTTTTGGTTCTTTCCCATATATTTTTATTTCTCCTTTTTTAAAATCAATTAAACCCACAATAGCTTTAAGTAAAGTACTTTTCCCTCCACCATTAGGACCTATAATTCCCAAAAAATGTTTATCGGGTATTTTCAAATTAATATCTTCTAAAACCTGATTTTCTCCATATTCAACAAACAAATTTTTTATTTCCAGAGCAATCATTTAATCACCTCTAATAAATTATTTATAAGAGTTAACAATCAAATCAGCAATCTTTTTCATGTTTTCTACATAATTTTCGGCTAAAGGGTTTATTTCTACTGTTTTTCCATCAATTTCAGAAGCTATAACCTCTGTTTGTTTACTATCAATTGTTGCTTGGTGAAATATTGTTTTTATATTTTCATTTTTGGCAAAGTCTATTAACTCCTGTAACCTTTTTGGAGTTGCTTCTTTACCATTCTTTTCAATAGCTTTTAAATCAAGTCCATATTCCTCAGTAAAATAACCTAATACAGGATGATAAATTAAAACAGTTTTTCCTTTTAAGTTACTAAGTCTATCTTTTATATATAAATCCATCTCATTTAATTTAGTTAAATATTCATTACTTCTTTTTTGATAATAATCTTCATTATCTGGGTCCAATTCAATTAATTTGTTAGTTATAACTTCTACAATATATTTTACTCTTTTAGTAGACATCCAAATGTGAGGGTCAACACCACCATCACTGAATTTTCTTGGCTCATATTTATCTGAAGTAATTTTATCAAGTTTTATTAATTTTATATCTTTATTAAACTTTTTTATTTTAGGTAGTATATTTGATTTTTCTGCAGGCATCTGGAAAGTAAAATAATAATTAGCTTCACTTATTTTTTTCAATTTAGATGGTGATGGTGCATAATTTGCCGGGCTATAACCAGGTGGAATCATTACTGAAGAATCAATTTTTTCACCACCAACTTTATCAATAAAAGTTTTTAGGGGAGTAATACCGGCAATAACCTGTATTTTGGATTGTTTTGCATAAATACTATTACTAAAAAAACTGGCAAAAACTAAAAATATAAAAACAAAAGTAAATAGAATAATAATTTTTGAATTTATCTTATTAAACAATTTCATCACTCCTTTTGCAAATTATTTGCATTTTGCATGTATTTATTATAAAACTAAATTCTTGTTTTTGTCAAGTAACAGCATTTGAATTTGAATCTATTATATTATATCCTATACTACAGTACTAATTTATTATACTTAATTTCTTAAAAGAGGTGATAAAAATGATTAATATAAATAAAGACGACCAAAAAAAGAAAAAGATGTTAAAAAAATTCATAAATGCTACAACTGATGTTATAAAAAATGAAGGAATTGATAATGTAACTATTAGAAAAGTTGCCGACATTGCTGGCTTTAATAGTGCGACCATATATAATTACTTTGATAATTGTAAACAATTAATCTTTTTTGCATCAATTAATTTTATTAGTGATTATGTAGTTGAAATGCCCTCTTATATTGAAAATAGCGATAATCCTGTAGAACGATTAATGAAAATGTGGGAGTATTTTTCACTTCACTCATTTAAAAATCCAAAAATTTATTATGCTATTTTTTCGGAAAATTTAGGTGATAAATCTGAAAATCTTATTAGAAATTATTATAAATTATTTCCTGAAGAATTAAATAATGCACCAAACAATTTATTACCAATGCTTTTGGAATCAGATTTATCAAAAAGAGCTCAAATTGCTATTCAACCCTGTATAGATAAAGGATTTTTCAGTGAAAAAGAAGCAAAATTGGTAGATGAAGGAATTCGTCTGGCCTATCATGGCATGTTAACCTTAATAATAAATAATCGTGTAGAATATACTCCTGAAGAAGCCACCGATCATTTAAAAACTCATATTAAAACTATAATTAATAACTATATTTAAGAACAATTTTTAAATTTATATAATAATAATTAAATTATTTTTTTAATTTTCTTAATATTTTTAATTTTATTATTACTACTATAAGCTTGATTTATTAATTAATTTTGTTATAATATCAAAGAGCATAAAGGAGAATATAGAAGTATTATTGAGAATTTAGGCAATTTTTATATCTAATTTTATTTCAATGATACACATTATTACTCATAGTCACTCATTTTCACTCATACTATTTATCGTTTTCAATTTTTAAAAATTTATTAATTTAAATTACTCTAAAGGAGGAATTTAAAAATGAAATATCTTAAAACATCAATAATTACATTATCATTGTTAGCATTAGTTATAACCGGGCTGGGTTTTTATAATAATCAGGTTCAGGCTGCCGATGATCCAATACAAATTGGTTATGTTAATTGGGCTGGAACAGTTGCAGAGACTAATGTTGTTAAAGCAATACTTGAAAATAAATTAGATTTAGATGTTCAAACTAAAATGGTTGGTGCAGGACCGGTTTATGCTGCCTTAGCTGAAGGAGATATTGACTTTTTTCTTGGAGGATGGCTTCCTATGACTCATAAAAGTTATGTAGATAAATATGAGAATGAAATAATAAAAACAGGTGTAAACTACCTGGGAGCAAGAATTGGATTAGTTGTTCCTGATTATGTTGATATTGATTCAATAAAAGAACTTAAAGAAAATAAGGAAAAATTTGATGGTGAAATTATAGGTATAGATCCTGGAGCAGGTGTTATGAAAGCAACTAGAGAAGCTTTAGATCATTACGGACTTGATAACTTTAAATTAGTTAGCAGTAGTGGACCAGCTATGGTTGGATCACTTAAAAAAGCTATTCAAAATGAAGAATGGGTAGTAGTAACAGGCTGGAAGCCACATTATAAATTTGCACGTTTTGATCTTAAATTTTTAAATGATCCTGATAAAATATATGGAGAAACTGAAAATGTATATACTCTTCACAACCCTAAATTAGCACAAGAAAACCCCAAAATTGTAACCTTCTTACATGATTTCAGAATGGACAGTAGTCAATTAGGTGAAGTTATGGGCTGGATTGCAGAAGGTATGGACCCTGAAAAAGCTGGAGAAAAATGGGTTAATGAAAATCCTGAAATAGTAAATGATTGGTTAACAGCTTCATCTGTTTCTGAGTAAATTTATTACTTAAGACCCGGTTTATTATTAAAATAAATCCGGGTCTTTTTATTAATTATAGTTGTTTTTTAGTTTAATCTCTTT
>DATFIM010000099.1 GCA_035270125.1 Halanaerobiales bacterium
AGAGTATCTTCATAAACTGCTATACCACTTACTCCATATTCTTTTAAAGTGGAAAAAGATAATTTAACTTCATCTTTATTTAATTCCTGGAACTGTCTGATATCATAGACTAAATCTACATTATTATTTTTTTCTTCTACCTGGAACCGTTGATATAAACTAAAAAAAGAGGCAAAAATAGCTATTAATATCAGTGCTGTAATCAGTCCTTTTTTCATAATTGGCTCCCTTCACTATTTTGTTTCAAATAAGCTTCAATAAACTCATCAAGATAACCATCCATTACTTTTTCAACATTACCTTCTTCAAGGTCAGTACGATGGTCTTTTATGAGATTATAAGGATGGAAGACATAAGAACGAATCTGATTTCCCCAGGCAATTTCTTTATGCTCTCCTCTTAGTTCATCAAGTTTTTCCGCTTTTGCTTCTTCTATCATTTCTATTAACCTGGAACGTAATATTTTCATAGCCATTTCTTTATTTTTATGCTGTGATCTTTCATTCTGACATTGAACTACTGTACCTGTTGGCTGATGAGTAATTCTCACTGCCGAATCTGTTTTATTAACATGCTGACCACCGGCACCACTGGCTCGATATGTTTCTATTTTTAAATCATTATCATCTATTTCCAATTCTATATCATCATCAATTTCTGGCATTATATCAACAGAAGCAAAAGAGGTATGCCTTCTACTGGAAGAATCAAAGGGAGAGATTCTAACCAGACGATGGACACCTCTCTCCCCTTTTAAATATCCATAACCATAATCTCCTTTAATTAAGAGAGTTACTCTTTTTATACCTGCTTCTTCGCCAGGAAGGAAGTCAAGCATTTCCACTTCAAAATTATTTTTTTCCAGCCATCTTTCATACATCCTGAGAAGCATTTCAGCCCAGTCCTGAGATTCAGTACCACCTGCTCCTGGATGTATAGCAAGAATAGCATTGTTTTCATCATATTCACCATTTAAACGTAGTTTCATCTCCAATCTATTTATTTCTTCTTCAAGCCAGTTTATATTTTCCTTTATTTCGCTATCAAGATCATCATCTTCTTCTGAAGCAAGTTCCTGATATACTTCTATTTCTTCAAAGGAATTTGTTAACTGATCCAAACTTTTTATCCTATTTTTTATTTTATCAAGTTTTTTAGCGATTTTCCTAGCTTTCTTATTATCATCCCAAAAACCTGGTTTACTCATTTCTTCCTCAAGTTCATCTTTCTTTTCTTCTAATTTAGAGCGGTCAAAGTAGATCCCTCAAATCATCAAATCTTTCTTTTAAATTTTTAATTTTATCTTCAATACTTTTATCAGCCATTACTATTACCTCCCACAACAACGTTTATATTTTTTGCCACTTCCACAGGGGCAGGGATCATTACGGCCTGGTTCTTCTTTTTTAACTACTGTTTGCTGTTTTTTCTGTTTGTTTGTATTTTGCTGTTGCGCTTTTTGGGCCTGTGCTTTTTTCTGGGCATCAGCAAAAGGACTTTTTTGGCCATAATTTAACCTGTTTTTTAGTATTGGATCTTTATCTATACCCCTATTATCTTCTATTTCAATTTTGTATAAGGTAGTGACAATATCTTCTCTTATTGAATCTGTCATTTCATTAAACATATCAAATGATTCAAATTTATATTCAGTTAATGGATCTTTTTGACCATAAGCTCTAAGACCAATTCCCTGTTTAAGCTGGTCCATATTATCAAGGTGATTCATCCATTTTCTATCAATAATTCTTAGAGATATTGATCTTATAACTCTATTTAACAATTCTTTTCCTAATTTATCTTCTTTATAGTTATAGGCTTTTTTCCCTAATTCTTTTACTTCTTCTGCCAGTTCTTCTTTTTCCTTATTTTCGAGATCTTCAACTGTATAATCTTCAGCAAATCTCAATTGATCAAGATGATGTGATAAACCTTCAAGATCCCAATCATCTGGATGTATATCATCAGAAAGATAGGTTTCAAGTATTTCATCAATCACTTTATCTAACATACCAAAAATCCTATCTTTTAGGTCATCTGCAAAAAGCACAGTCTGTCTTTGATTATAAATAACCTCACGTTGTTTATTCATAATATCATCATATTTGAGTACTGCTTTTCTCATATCAAAATTACGACTTTCTACTTTCTTTTGAGCCTTTTCTAAAGATCTTGTGATCATTTTGTGTTCTATTGGTTCTCCTTCATCCATGCCAATCTTATCCATGATTGAACTTATATTATCAGAACCAAAGAGACGTAAGAGATCATCTTCTAAAGATACATAAAATTGTGATGAACCTGGATCTCCCTGACGTCCGGAACGACCTCTAAGCTGGTTATCAATTCTTCTACTTTCATGTCTTTCTGTACCTAGCACATGAAGTCCACCTAATTCTTTTACACCTTTACCGAGAATTATATCTGTACCACGTCCGGCCATATTGGTAGCAATTGTAACACTATTTTTTTGTCCGGCATCTTTAATTATTTCAGCTTCTTTTTCATGATTTTTTGCATTTAAGACATTATGAGGTATATCACGTTTTTTCAATCTTTTACTTAATTCTTCAGATTTAGCTATATCTACTGTACCTACCAGAATAGGCTGTCCTTTTTCATGTCTTTCAGCTATATCTTCAACTACAGCATCAAATTTAGCATCT